>DATIDZ010000397.1:0-4593 GCA_035456045.1 Caldimonas sp. | reverse complement strand
GCCAACCCGATCGGCACGTTCTGGTCGTGCGTGATGCTGCTCGAGCATCTCGGCGAGGCCGACGCCGCGGCGCGGCTGATGCGCGCGATCGAGCAGGTGACGGCCGAGCCGCGCCTGCACACGCGGGACCTCGGCGGCCAGGCGACGACCGCCGACGTCACCGACGCGGTGTGCGACACGCTCGCGTCGCGACGCTAGAGTTTCTGATCGGACAGCTCGCGCCGCGACGCTAGAGCTTCTGCCCGCGCAGCAGGTCGAGCAGGCACGCGTCGTCGCGCTCGCCGTGCCCCTGCGCGACGGCGCTCGCGAATGCCGCTCCAGCCAGCGCGCCGAGCTTCGGATCGACGCCGGCCGCTGCCGCCATCGCCAGCGCGAGGCCGCTGTCCTTCGCGAGCAGCGTCGTGTGCGCGCGCGGCGCGTCGTCGCCCGCGAGCGCGCGCGCCATGCGGTCGCCGCCGATCCAGCTCTGTCCGCTCGAGCGCTCGATGACGGCGAGCGTTCGCGCCGGATCGAGGCCGACACGCTCGGCGAGCGCCAGCGCTTCGGCCGCGCCGACGAGGTTGATCGCCGCGAGCAGGTTGTTGACGAGCTTGGTGCGCGCACCGTCGCCGGCGCGCTCGCCGAGCCGGAACACGGGCTCGGCCAGGCTCGCCAGCAGCGCGCCGTGGCGCGCGAAGACCTCGTCGCGGCATGCGACCATGAGGCTCATCGTGCCGACGCGCGCTCGCGCGGGCCCGCCCGACATCGGCGCCTCGATCCAGTCGACGCCGGCCGAATCGAGCCGGGCCGCGAACGATTCGACGCTCTCCGGCGCGATCGTCGGGCAGAGGACGACGCACGCGCCGGGCGATGCCGCGGCGACGACGCCGTCGCTGTCGAAGAGCACCGCCTCGGTCTGCGCGGCGTCGACCACGGCGACGATCGTCACAGCGCACTCGCGCGCCAGCGCGGCGGGCGTCGCGCACGCCGGCGCGCCCGCGCGCGCGGCCAGCGCCTCGCGGTCGCCGCGAACGTCGCGCACGAGCACTGGCCGACCCTGCTCGCGCAGGCGCCCGACCATGGCCAGGCCCATGTTGCCGACGCCGATCACGCCGATGCGGTGGCTGTTCACGCGGCGATTGTGCCCAGGCCTCGCAGCGCGACCGGCGCCGCGTGCCCGCCAGGCGCCGGGGTACGCGTCGGCCGCGCGGATGGCGCGTCAGCCGCGCGGATGATGCTGCGCGTGCAGCTGCTTCAGCCGCTCGCGCGCGACGTGCGTGTAGATCGTCGTCGTCGAGATGTCGGCGTGGCCGAGCAGCATCTGCACGGCGCGGAGGTCGGCGCCATGGTTGAGCAGGTGCGTCGCGAACGCATGGCGCACGGTGTGCGGCGAGAGCGGCGCGGCGATGCCGGCGCGCAGCGCGTGCGCCTTGATGAGCTTCCAGAACATCTGCCGCGTCATCGGGCCGCCCAGGCCGGTGACGAAGAGCGCGTCGCTGCTGCGCCCGAAGAGGATCGTCGGGCGCGCGTCGGCGAGGTAGCGCTCGATCCAGCGCAGCGCCTCCTCGCCGAACGGCACCAGCCGCTCCTTCGATCCCTTGCCCAGGACGTGCAGCGCGCACTCGACGAAGCTCACGTGCACCGTCTTCAGCGAGACCAGCTCGCTGACGCGCAGGCCGCTCGCGTAGAGCAGCTCGAGCATCGCCCGGTCGCGCAGGCCGAGCGGCGTCTCGACGTCGGGTGCGGCCAGCAGCGCCTCGACCTGCGCCTCGCTCAGCGTCTTCGGCACGCGCAGCGGCTGGCGCGCGGAGTCGAGCTTGAGCGTCGGGTCGGCGTCGACCATCCGCTCGCGCACGGCCCAGCGGAAGAAGCGCTTGAAGACGGTCAGGCGCCGGTTGGTGCTCGTCGGCGCGCTGCCGGCGTGGCGCGCGAGCGCGTACTGGCGCAGGTCGGTCTCGCTCGCCTCGACGAGCGAGCGGCCCGTCTCGCGGCCGAGCCAGTCGGCGAAGAGCGTGAGGTCCCGGCGGTACGCGGCGAGGGTGTTGACCGCCAGGCCCTGCTCGATCCAGATCGCGTCGACGAAGCGGTCGATCGCTGCCGCGCTGGCCGCGATCATGGCCGGGGCCTGCCGGCACGATGCGAGGACAGGCTCCGCAGCGGCATCGACGCCCTGCCCTACTCGAGCTTGAGCTTCTGCGCCGCGACGACCTTCTTGTAGACCTCGAACTCGGCCGCGATCTGCGCCGCGAACTGCTCCGGCGTGTTGCCGATGATGAGCGAGCCGGTCTCCTCGATCCGCTTCTTGACCGCCGGATCGTCGAGCGTCTTCTTCACCGCGTCGTGGATCTTGTCGACGATTTCCTTCGGCATCCCCTTGGGTCCGTAGATGCCGTAGTACGCCGGCCGGTTGACCGGCTCGAGGCCGACTTCCTTGAAGGTCGGCACGTTCGGCAGGACCGCGAGTCGCTGCGGCGCAGCGACGACGATCGCGACGAGCCGGCCGTCCTTGATGAAGGGCAGCGCCGACGGCAGGTTGTCGAAGATGATCGGCACCTGGCCGGCGACGACGTCGTTGAGCGCCGGGCCCGCCCCGCGGTAGGGGATGTGCGTGAGGAAGGTGCCCGAGAGGTTCTTGAACAGCTCGGTCTGCAGATGGCCGATGCCGCCCGTGCCCGAGCTCGCGTACGAGTACTTGCCCGGATTCTTCTTGAGCTCGGCGAGGAAGCCCTTGTAGTCCTTGGCCGGGAAGCTCGGATTGACGGCGATGACGTTGGGCGTCGCCGCGACGTTGATGATCGGCGAGAAGTCGGTGAGCGGGTTGTACGGGATCTTCGGGTTGATCGCCGGGTTGGCGGCCGTCGTCGAGACCGTCGCCATGCCGAGCGTGTAGCCGTCGGGGGCCGCGCGCGCGACTTCGGTCGCGCCGACCGAGCCGCCGCCGCCGGCCTTGTTGTCGACGATCATCGTCTGGCCGAGGTGGGCGCCGATCTTCTCGGAGACGACCCGGGCGACGATGTCGGTGGTGCCGCCGGCCGCGAACGGCACGACCAGGCGAACCGGCTTGCTCGGATAGGCCTGCGCGCCGGCACCGGTGCGGGCCGCCGCCGCGAGGGCGGCGGCGACACTGAGAAGAATGATTCGGCGTTGCATCGAGCGGTCTCCGGGGTCGGTGATAGGGGGTGAGGCGCGAGTCTAGGCGAAGGCCCCGCGCGCCCGGCGTCGCCAAGACCCGCCGACGGACTCCGTCACCGTCCGTGCCGACGCGCCGAGGCGCGCTCGGACCACGCCGCCAGGAACGCCAGCGTCACCGCCGATTCGTTGGCCTCGGCGAGCCCGCTGGCAAACAGCGCGCCGACGTCGGCGTTGAACTCCTGCGCGCCGGCCAGATCGCTGAGGCTGCGGAAGGCGATGTAGGGAATGCCGTTGACGTGCGCGACGTGGGCGAGCGACGCCGTCTCCATGTCGACCGTCTGCGCGCGGAGCTCGTCGAACAGGTAGCGGCGATACGCGGGATTGGCGAGGAACGCGGTGCCCGAGACGCCCCGGCCGCCGACGACGACGCGCGGCGGCGTGCCCACGCAGAGCTTGGGGTCCGGCGCGGCTCCCGGCGTGCGAATCGCCTTCGGCCCGCAGCGCGCGAGCGTCGGCGCGATCGCCCTGGCGACGGCGAGCATCTCGGGGTCGGCCCGGTAGTCGAACACGTACTCTCCCTCGGGCGCGCCGCCCGGCCGGGTCACGTGGTTCGCGCGCATGAAGAGGCCGGTCGCCGCGCCACCCGGCAACGTGAACGGGGCGATGAACCTGCCGTCGACGGTGGCGATGCGAAGGCCGAGGCACGACAGATCGCCCGTCGTGCCGCAGGGTGCCGGCAGCGAGCTGTCGTGGTGCCAGTACACCTCCATCGGCATCGCCCAGGTCTCGGGGACGAGGACGTCGCCGACGTGATGGGCCGGATCGATGCCGCCCGAGATGCCGCTCATGACCAGCCGCTCGATGCGGAAGTGATCGATCAGCGTCTGCGTCGTCATCGCCGCGTTGATCATGCTCACGCCGCTCAGGACGATGACGACGCGGTTGCCGCGCAGCGTCCCGGTGGTGAAGCGGTTGCCGTTGATCGTCCACGAGCGCGCGCCGCGGGCCTGCCCGATCAGGATCGCCGCCTCTTCGCCGAACGCGGAGACGATGCCGATGCGCGGCGTGCACTCGCTGAGGCAGGCGCGAGGCGCGGCGACGGTCACGCCATGGCCAAGCAGCAGCGAGACGAGCGCGAGGGCGCGCAGGAATGCAGTCATCGTCGATCCTTCAAGGCTGGCGCGAGCACGCGGAGTTCATGCCGGCAGTCATGCCGGCAGCGCGGCGAGCGCCGCGGGCGCGGCCTGCTGCAGCGCCCAGTCGATGTGCTCGCGAACGAGCGCGCCGGCGCCTTCGCGGCGTGCCTCGAGCGCAGCGACGATCGCCGGGTCGCCGCTCACCGCGAGGGCGTTGCCGAGCGCGACCGCGCAGTTGCGCTGCCAGCGTTCGAAGCCGATGCGGCGGATCGCGCTGCCCTCCGTCGCGCGGAGGAAGTCTTCCTCCTGCCAGGCCCAGAGCGCGAGCAGGCGGGGCCCGTCGAGC
>DATIDZ010000396.1:0-7034 GCA_035456045.1 Caldimonas sp. | reverse complement strand
CGAGACGCACCACGAGATCAGGAGTGCCGCCGCCGTGACGGCGAAGATGGCGAACGTGTACTCGCCGACCGTCGACTTGGCCATGCCGATCGGCAGGAAGCCGACCGCGGTGATGAGCGTGCCGGTGAGCATCGGCATCGCCGTCGCCTCGTACGCGAAGGTCGCGGCGCGCGCCTTGTCGAAGCCTTCCTCGAGCTTTCGCACCATCATCTCGACGGCGATGATCGCGTCGTCGACGAGCAGGCCGAGGGCGATGATCAGCGAGCCGAGCGAGATCTTGTGCAGGCCGACGCCGGCGTAGTACATGACGACGAAGGTGATCGCCAGGACGAGCGGGATCGTGATCGCCACCACCAGCCCGGGCCGCCAGTCGAGCGCGAGCGGCTTGAAGTGCAGGCCGAGGGCGACGAAGCTCACCGCGAGGACGATCATCACCGCCTCGATCAGCGTGCCGACGAACTCGTTCACCGACCCGGAGACCACCTTGGCCTGGTCCTGGACCTGGTGCAGCTCGAGGCCGGCCGGCAGCTCGGCACGGATCTGCGCGCTGGCGGCGCTGAGCGCCTTGCCGAGGGCGATGATGTCGCCGCCGCGAGCCATCGAGATGCCGAGCGCGATCACCGGCTTGCCCTGGTCGCGCACCTTGACCACCGGCGGATCGACCGTGCCGCGCTTGATCTCGGCGATGTCGCCGAGCTTGATGGCGGCGCCGCCGGCCCGGATCGGGAAGAGCCTCAGCTGGTCGAGCGAGTTGAACTGACCCGCGACGCGAACCTGGATCGAATCGCCCGGCAGGGTGATGGTGCCGCTCGACTCGACGGCGTTCTGCTGGCCGAGCTGCGCGAGCACCTGGTTGAAGTCGAGCCCGAGCTGGGCGAGCCGGCGCTGCGAGATCTCGACGAAGACCTTCTCGTCCTGCGCGCCGAAGATCGCGACCTTGCTGACGTCCTTCACCTTGAGCAGGCGCTGGCGGACCTGGTCGGCGTGGTCCTTCAGCTCGGCGTCGCTGAAGCCGTCGGCCGAGAGCGCATAGATGGTGCCGTAGACGTCGCCGAACTCGTCGTTGAAGAACGGTCCGCTGACGCCCGGCGGCAGCGTGCCGCGCATGTCGCCGATCTTCTTTCGCACCGTGTACCAGATCTGCGGCATCTCCTTCGGCGGCGACGAGTCGCGCACCTGGAACAGGATCAGCGCCTCGCCCGGCTTCGAGTAGCTGCGGATGCGGTCCGCGTAGGGCACTTCCTGCAGCGTCTTCTCGAGCTTGTCGGTGACCTGCTCGGCGACCTGCTGGGCCGTCGCGCCGGGCCAGAAGACGCGGATCGCCATCGCCCGGAAGGTGAACGGCGGGTCCTCGTCCTGGCCGAGCTGGAAGTAAGCGGCGAAGCCGAGCACGAGGAGAACGACGAGCAGGTAGCGCGTCAGCGCGCGATGCTCGAGCGCCCAGCGCGAGATGTTGAAGGAGCGCTCGCTCGGCGGCGCCGTCGCGACGTCGTCGCGCCGCGGAATCGGCGCGTCGCCGCCGCCGATGATCCCGGCGCTCATCGCGTGCCGGCCGATGCCGCGGCGAGCGCGGTCATCGGCGCCTCGGGGTCGGTGTACAGGCGCACCTTCTGCCCCGGGCTGAGGACGTGGACGCCGGCGGTGACGACCCGGTCGCCGCTGCCCAGGCCGGCGACGATGACGACGTCGTTGCCTTCGGCGCCGCCGACCTGCACCTCGCGCACGACGGTCGTCATGGTGGCCGGATCGACGACCCAGACGGTGCTGCGGCCGTGGTCCTCGCGCAGCGCGGAGAGCGGCACGCGCGCGACTCCGTCGCGCCTCGGCGCGGCGATCGACACGGTCGCGGTCTGGCCGAGCCGCAGCGTCGGCAGGGTCGCGCCGGAGAGATCGGCCTTGACGAGGTACGTGCGCGTCAGCGGATCGGCCGACGCGGCGACTTCGCGCAGTCGCGCGCTCACCTTGCCGCCGGTCGCGCCCCAGAGGCGCACGTCGACGGTGCCGCCCTGCGCCGCGAGGGCCTGGATCGCGGCCACCTTGTCTTCAGGCACCGAGAACGCGACATCGCGCGGGCCGTCGTGGGCGAGGCGCAGCACCGGCGTGCCGGCAGCGACGACCATGCCCGGCTCGGCGTCGACGCCGGTGACGACGCCGCTCGCATCCGCGACGAGCACCGCGTAGGCGGTCTGGTTGCCCTGCACGCCCGACTGCGCGCGCGCCTGCACGAGCTGGGCGCGCGCCACCTCGAGCGAGGTCTGGCGCCGCTCGAGCTCGGCGCCGCTGATGAAGCCCTGGTCGCGCAGGTCGCGGTAGCGCTTGAAGTCCGCTTCGGCCTGCTGCAGGTTCACCTGGGCGCTCGCGACCGCGGCGAGCGCCGCATCCTGGGAGAGGCGCAGGTCGCGCGCATCGAGGCGCGCCAGCACCTGGCCGGGGCGAACGACGGCGCCGGGATCGACGCTGCGCTCGAGCACCTTGCCGCCGACGCGAAAGCTGAGCTTCGATTCGACGCGGGCACGGATCTCGCCTGCGTATTCGAAGGTGCCGCCCGCGCTGGCAGGCGCCACGACGATCGTCTTCACCGCTCGCAGCGGCTCCGGCGCCGGCGCCGCCTTGGAGCACGCGATCATCGTGAAGGCGGCGCCGAGCAGGGTCGCGGCAAGCGTGGCGTGTCGTCTCATGACCGTGTCCCCGAGGTACTGACTGACCGGTCAGTAATATACGATCCCTCGAACGATGTCGTCAACGCGTCCGCCGTGCGCGGAACGCGCGGCCTGAACGGCGCCATGGAGAATCGCAGCCGGTGAGCGTCGAACATTACGAAAACTTCCCGGTGGCGTCCTGGCTGTGTCCGCCGCGGTTGCGTCCGCCGATCGTCGCCATCTACCGCTTCGCGCGCACGGCCGACGACATCGCCGACGAAGGCGATGCGAGTCCCGAGCAGCGTCTCGCCGACCTCGCCGCGTTTCGCGCCGACCTCATGGCGATCGCCGACGGTCGACCGGCATCGCCTCGCTGGCCCGAGGTCTTCGCGCCGCTCGCCCGCGAGCTCGCGCGGCACCGCCTGCCCGTGACCCTGCTCGCCGACCTGCTCGACGCGTTCGCCCAGGACGCCGCGCAGACCCGCTATGCCGATCGACAGGCGCTGCTCGACTACTGCCGCCGCTCCGCGAATCCGATCGGTCGCCTGCTGCTCCACCTGTACGGCGTCGAGGATGCCGGCGCGCTGGCCCGGTCCGACGCGATCTGCAGCGCGCTTCAGCTGGCCAACTTCTGGCAGGACCTCGGCGTCGACGCGGCGCGCGGACGCCTCTACGTGCCGAGCACCGATGCGGCACGCCATGGCGTCGCCGTCGAGGACCTGCTCGCCCGACGCGACGGCGCCGCGGTCCGCGCGCTCGTCGCCGAGCTCGTCGGCTGGGCGCGCGAGCTGATGCTGTCGGGCGCACCGCTGGTCGACACGATCGGTGGCCGCGCGGGCTGGGAGCTGCGCTTCGTCGTCCAGGGGGGCCTGCGCGTGCTCGAGAAGATCGACCGCCTCGGCGGCGCCACGCTGGCGGTGCGGCCGACGATCGGCCTGGCCGACGGGCCGGTGCTCGCCTGGCGCGCCCTCACGATGCGCGGTCGCGCCGCCGCCCGCGCCAGCCGCGCGGCAGCCGCCCGAGTCGACCCCTTCTGACCCCGCCGTGACGACGCCCGAGCAATACGTCCAGGACAAGGCCGCGGCCAGCGGCTCGAGCTTCTATTACGCGTTCCTGTTCCTGGCGCCGCCGCGGCGCGCCGCCATCACCGCCTTCTATGCCTTCTGCCGCGAGGTGGACGACGTCGCCGACGAGGTCTCGGATCCGGGCGTGGCCGCGGCCAAGCTCGCGTGGTGGCGCAGCGAGGTCGGCGCCGCGTTCGCCGGCCATCCGACCCATCCGGCGATGCGCGCGCTGATGCCGCACGTCGCCGACTACGGCATCGAGCCCAGGCACCTGCTGGCCGTCATCGAGGGCTGCCAGATGGACCTCGACCAGTCGCGCTTCCTCGACTACCCCGGCCTGGCGCGCTACTGCGATCTCGTCGCCGGCGTCGTCGGCGAGGTCGCTGCCAACATCTTCGGGCGCACGCTCGCGTCGACGGTCGACTACGCGCATCGCCTCGGCCTCGCGATGCAGCTCACCAACATCGTCCGCGACGTCGGCGACGACGCGCGCCGGAACCGGATCTACCTGCCGATGAGCGAGCTGAAGCAGTTCGACGTCAAGGCCGCCGAAATCCTCGATCGCAAGTACAGCGACCGCTTCACGGCGCTGATGCGCTTCCAGGCCGAGCGCGCGCACCGCACTTACGACGAGGCGCTCGCGCTCCTCGGCGACGCCGATCGGGCCGCGCAAAAGCCCGGCCTGATGATGGCCAACATCTACCGCAGCCTCCTGCGCGAGATCGAGGCCGACGACTTCGCCGTCCTCCATCAGCGCATCTCGCTGACGCCGATCCGCAAGCTCTGGATCGCGATGCGGACGAACTGGCGCGGACGATGACCCGGCGCTCCCGGCCGTGACGCCGCGCCCGCGCATCGCCGTCATCGGCGCGGGCTGGGCCGGCCTCGCGGCGGCGGTCGAGGCCACGCGGGCCGGCGCGCAGGTCACCCTGTTCGAGATGGCGCCGATGCCGGGCGGCCGCGCCCGCGACGTCATCTCGCACGGCGGCGACCTCGACAACGGCCAGCACATCTGCATCGGCGCCTATCGCGACACGCTGCGCCTGCTCGCCGAGGTCGGTGTCACCGAGGCCGCGGTCTTCGAGCGGATGCCGCTCACGCTCGTCGATGCCGACGGCCGCGGCCTGCGCATGCGGCCGGGCGCGCCGCTGCCCGCGTTCGCCTGGGCGGTCCTGGGCCGTCGCGGCTGGTCGTGGCGCGAGCGCCTGGCGCTGCTTCGCGTGGCGTCGCGCTGGCGCCGCTCGGGTTTTCGCGCCCAGCCCGGCGAGACGGTCGCCGACCTCGCCTCGGCGCTGCCCGCGCGCGTGCGCCGCGAATTCATCGAGCCGCTCTGCGTCGCGGCGCTCAACACGCCCGCGATCGAAGCCAGCGGCGCCGTGTTCCTGCGCGTTCTTCACGACGCCTTGACCGGCAGCCCGGGCGCCGCCGACCTGCTGCTGCCGCGCGTCGGACTGGGCAGCATCTTCCCGGCGCCCGCGCGGGCCTGGCTCGAGCGACGCGGAGCGACGGTTCGCCTCGCCCACCGCGTGCAGCGCATCGAGCGCAGCGGCGCCGGCTGGAGGGTGGACGGCATCGATGTCGACGGCGTCGTCCTCGCCGCGAGCGCGGTCGAGGCCACGCGCCTCGTCGCATCGCACGCCGCGGCCTGGGCGGCGACGGCGGGCGCGCTCCGCCACGAGCCGATCGTCACGGTCTACGCGCGCAGCGCCGGCAGCAGCCTGCCCGAGCCGATGCTCGCGCTCCATGCCGACGACGCCACGCGGCCGGCTCAGTTCGTGTTCGATCGCGGCCGGCTCGGCGGCGACGCGGGCACGCTGGCGTTCGTGATCAGCGGCGCCTCGCGCTGGGTCGAGCGCGGCATCGCGGCGACCGAGGCTTCGACGTTGGCGCAGGCGCGCGCGGAGCTGGGGCCGTTTCTTGGGGCGCCGCTCGCGGTCGTGCGAACGATCGTCGAGAAGCGGGCGACGTTCGCGTGCACGCCCGGCCTGGTCCGGCCGCCGATGGCGGTCGCGCCGGGCCTCGTCGCCTGCGGCGACTACGTCTTCGGCCCCTACCCGGCGACGCTCGAAGGCGCGGTCCGCAGCGGCATCGCCGCCGCGCTCGCCGCGACGGGTCGGTCGGGAGAGAATTCCGGCATGAAGGATCCGGCATGAAGAGGAGCGAGGAGCGCACGATCACGATCCAGGTGCTGGAGCGCGCCTTCGGCCTGCTCGACCTCCTCGCATCGCACCAGGAGCCGGTGACGCTCAAGGCGATCAGCGAGCAGAGCGGCCTGCACCCGTCGACCGCGCACCGCATCCTCAACGACCTGACGATCGCCCGCTACGTCGATCGGCCCGAGCCTGGCAGCTACCGCCTCGGCATGCGCCTGCTCGAGCTCGGCAACCTGGTCAAGGCGCGCCTCGACGTGCGCGACGCGGCGCTGGGGCCGATGCGCGAGCTCCACAAGCTGACGCACCAGCCCGTGAACCTCTCGATGCGCCAGGGCGACGAGATCGTCTATGTCGAGCGGACGTACAGCGAGCGCTCGGGAATGCAGGTCGTCCGCGCGGTCGGCGGCCGGGCGCCGCTGCACCTGACATCGGTCGGCAAGCTGTTCCTCGCCAACGACGACGCCCAGCGCGTCCGCGCCTACGCGGCGCGGACCGGCCTGGCCGGGCACACGCGCAACAGCATCACCGAGCTGTCACGGCTCGAGCGAGAGCTCGCGCGCGTCAGCCAGTACGGCACGGCCCGCGACGACGAAGAGCTCGAGCTCGGAGTCCGCTGCATGGCGGCGGGCATCGTCGACGACCAGGGCAAGCTCGTCGCGGGACTGTCGATCTCCGCGCCGGCGGATCGCCTCGAGGAAGCGTGGCTCGAAAGGCTGCGCGCGACGGCGGCGACGATTTCGGCGAGCCTCGGCCACCGAGGCTGATGCAGCGGCGGCGCTGGCCGCCGCGACGCGTCAGAGCGGCGGCTTGTGCGCCTCGAGCGCGGTCGGAACGACCGTCGGCACGGAGGCCGTGATCCAGCGCCGAACGCGCTCGGCGTCGCCGATCCGGGAGTACTTGCCGGCCGAATCGAGGAACACCATGATCAGGTGGCGTCCGGCCAGCTTCGCCTGCATCACCAGGCAACGCCCGGCTTCCGAGATGTAGCCGGTCTTCTGCAGGCCGATGTCCCACTCCGGGCTCTTGACGAGGCCGTTGGTGTTGCGGAACTGGACGTTGCGGTTGCCGACCTCGACCATGTACTCGGGCGACGTGGAGAGCTCGCGGATCAGCGGCACTTCGTGGGCCGCCTTGACGAGCGTCGCCAGGTCGCGCGCGCTCGACTGGTTGCGGCTCGA
>DATIDZ010000395.1:0-6403 GCA_035456045.1 Caldimonas sp. | reverse complement strand
TCGCACGTAGGCGAACACCGCGGTGTCGATCTTCAGGTGCGCGTCCGTCAACGGCACCGACGGATCGGTCGCGAGGCCGCCTTGCGAATGCAGGTAGCCCGCACCGACGAAGTTCAGGCCCATCGGAAGGTTGCTGTAGGCGCGCGGCTCGAGTTCCTGCGCACCGGCCGCAGCGGCGTGCAGGAACACGGCGGTGCCGAGCAGGACGCGCAAGGCGCTGGAGACGGTCATAACGAAGGGGCACGCTCGTGAGCGACGGTCGATCGTCTGTCGTTCGGGTCCGATACCCGATCAGAGCATTTTCCACGACGCTGCGACTTTCGAGACGCCATGATCGGGATCGTCGGCTGCCGCAGCGACGCCGCGGATGGCGAGTCGCTCACGGCCGGGCTTGGCCGCGTAATCGTGGCGGTCTGCGAGCACGTCCCCCCGGGGACGAGCGGGTTCGGGAGACCGAAGCGCCTAGAGCGCCGGCCGCGCCGCGCCGGTGAGCACGCCTCGACGGCGGCGCACGACGAACCCGACGACGCCGAAGCCGGCGAGCAGCAGCGCATAGCTCGCGGGCTCGGGGACCGGCGTGATCTGCGCCGGGGCGAGCGAGGCGGTCGCGTAGAGATCGCCGTACACCTTGCCACCCGGGCTCGACAGGGTGGTGATCGCGTCGAGCGCAATCACCAGCGTGCCCTTGGCGCCGAAGTCGAACATCAGCGGCGCCGCCTGCGAGAAGGTGAGGAAGTCGTTCGGACCCGAGGAGTGCCACGCATAGGGAATGTGGAGCTGCTGGGTAGCGCCCTGGACCTTGACGTCGAGGATCGCGTCGAACGACGGCGTCAGCGCGCAGCTGTAGCAGTTCGGGCCGACCTCGAACCAGAAGGTACCGAGCGAGATCGCCACCGGCGCCTGCGGCATCGCGATCGCGATCTTGTCGCCGGTGATGGTGAAGGTGTCGTAGGAGGTCGCGAACTCGGCGCCGAGGCCGGTGTTGGTGTACGAGCCGACGTCGATCGACACCGCGTGCGCCGGGCCGGCGACGACGGCGGCGGCGAGCAGCGCGATGCGGGCTGCACGATTGACCATGGAGGAGGCGCTGAACATTTCTTCTTCCTTGCCGGGTCGGCCGTCGCGGTGTGCGCGGTCCGATCCCTGATGGCCAGATTGTCCGAACCGACCGCAGGAAAAGCACGACCGTTCGCCGACGCTTCTTCGCCGACGTGGTTCCGGTCACGGTGACAATCCGCAGAAACGACGCCGCGCATCGAGCGCCGGCGGCAGCCGTGACAAAGTCGACGCCTTCGCGGCGTCGATCGGCTGCGCAGCAAAGTCCCCCATGCCCGCGATGTTCC
The DNA here is from genome assembly GCA_035456045.1 of Caldimonas sp. GTDB lineage: Bacteria > Pseudomonadota > Gammaproteobacteria > Burkholderiales > Burkholderiaceae_C > Schlegelella_A. Next base: position 5,060 of record DATIDZ010000395.1, on the reverse strand, counting down.
GCCGCCGACAGATCTGGATGCCGACGTGGTGGACCGCGCTGCTGCTCATCGTGGCGGTCGCCGCGTCGGCCCTCGTGGCGCTGCGCCAGCTCGCGACCTTCCTCGCGCTCGAGGCGCCGGCGGCCACGCGCGACGGACGCGGTGCGCAGACGCTGATCGTCGAAGGCTGGCTCGACGAGGACGCCCTCGACGCCGCCATCGCGCTGATCGCTCGCGGCCGCTACGAGCGCGTCATCGCCTCGGGCGGACCGATCGAGGGCTGGCGCGAGAGCCAGCCGTGGCCGACCTATGCCGAGCGGGCCGCCGACTATTTGCGTCGTCACGGCGTGAGCGCGACGCCGGTGATCGCCGTGGCCGCTCCGCCGGCGGCGCAGGACCGCACGTTCGTCAGCGCCACCGTCGTTCGCGACTGGCTGCGCGAGCACGCCGGCCCACTCGACGCCGTCGATCTCTTTTCCGGCGGCGTGCACGCGCGCCGCTCGCGGCGCGTCTTCCAGGCGGCCTTCGGGCCCGGGGTCGAGGTCGGCGTCTTCGCCGCGCCGCCGCGCCGGTACACGCTCGCGCACTGGTGGCGCACGAGCGAAGGCGCCAAGGCCGTCCTCGACGAGGCGATCGCGCTCACGTGGACCGTCTGCTGCTTCTCGGCGCCGGGTCCGGCCCCCTAGAGCCCGGGCGGTCCCAAGGCAGCGCCGCGCCGACGATTCACCCCGTTCGCGCGCACCGGCCGTTCAACGCGGGTCTTCACCCTCGTTCACGGAGATCGCCATGCTTTCGCGCCGCGCCTTGCTCACCCTCATCGCCGCCGCCGCGGCCAGCGCCTGCACGTCGCCGCCGGCAGCGGCGGTCGGATCGCTGGTCGACCTGCAGATCGTCGACCGCAGCCGCGGCGAGACGCTCTCGACCTGGCGCCACCGCGGCGCCAGCTACGTCGCGGGCCGGCCCGGCGATCGCTACGCCGTGCGCCTGACCAACCGGTCGCCCGGACGCGTGCTGGTCGTCCTCTCGGTCGACGGCGTGAACGCGGTCAGCGGCGAGACCGCTGCCGTGTCGCAGACCGGCTACGTGCTTGCGCCCTACCAGTCGGCCGAGATCACCGGCTGGCGCAAGAGCTACTCGGAGGCCGCGGCGTTCTACTTCACCGCCCTCCCCGATTCGTACGCGGCGCGTACCGGCCGACCCGACAACGTCGGCGTGATCGGCGCCGCGGTGTTCCGCGAGCGCCTCCCCGACGCCGTCGGCGGCTGGCTCCAGCCCGCTCCGCCCGTGGCCGCAAAGGAAAGCGGCGCGAGCAACCGCATGGAGGCCGAGCGACAGGCGCCCGCGGCGGCGACGGCGGATGCCGCGACGGGAGCGGCTCAGGACGCGGCGCGGCGGTCGCGCCCCGAGCTCTCGGCGCGCGACGAGAAGAAGCTCGGGACCGGCCACGGCGAGCGCGAATACTCGCCGACGACGCAGACGGCATTCGAGCGCGCGTCGTCGACGCCGGCCGAGATCGTCCAGGTGCGCTACGACAGCTACGCCAACCTGCTCGCGAGCGGCGTCATCCCGCGTGCGCCGTCAGCGCCGCGCCCACCCAGCGCGTTCCCGTCGTTCGTGCCCGACCCGGGCTGATGCGGCGCGGCGCCGGCGGGCTCGGCGTCGAGGTCCTTCGCGTCGCTCAGGACGACATCGAGCGCAGCATCTGCCACACGCGCTCGGACGTCGCCGGCATCGGCAGCGCCTCGGCGCGACGACCGAGGCCGGCGTGGTCGAGCGCGTCGATCACCGCGTTCATCGCCGCCGGCGTCGCGCCGATGGTGCCGAGCTCGCCGACGCCCTTGACCCCGAGCGCGTTCAGCAGGCACGGGATCGAGGTGTCGAACTCGGTGCGGAACGCCGTGCCGAGGTCGGCGCGCGGCACGGCGTAGTCCATGAAGCTGCCCGTGACGAGCTGGCCGCTCGCCGGGTCGTAGACGACCTCCTCGCAGAGCGCCTGCCCGAGCCCTTGCATCGCGCCGCCGTCGACCTGGCCGCGTGCGATCGTCGGGCTGACGACGCGGCCGATGTCGTTGACCGACGAGTAGGCGACGACGCGCACGCCGCCGGTCTCGGGATCGACCTCGACCTCGCACACGTGGCAGGCGTTCGGCCATGTCGGGCCACCGGCGACGGCCGACGCCTCGAGGTGGATCCGCTGCCCGGGCTGCTTGCCGGCGAGCGCGAACAGGTCGATGCCGACGTCGGTGCCGACCACGCTGAACCGGCCGCCGCGGTACTCGATGTCGGCAGCCGCCGCCTCGAGCGCCTCGCCGGCGAGCCCCTTCGCGTGATCCACCGTCCGCTCGGACGCGACGCGAACCGCGGACCCGCCGGTGAAGAGCGAGCGCGAGCCGGCGCTGCCGAAGCCGTTGCCGCGCGCGGTGTCGCCCTGGACGATGCGGATCCTGTCGATCGGCACGCCGAAGACGTCGACCGCGAGCTGCGCATAGCTCGTCGCGATGCCCTGGCCCATCGCCTGCGTCGCCGAGAAGATCTCGATGATCCCGTCCGGCGTGATGTCGACGCTGACCTTCTCCTCGAGCGCGTTGCCGCCGGTCCATTCGAGGAACGAGGCGATGCCCCGGCCGCGCAACTTGCCGCGCGCCTTCGACGCCGCGCGGCGTGCCGCGAAGCCGTTCCAGTCGGCGAGCGCGAGGCCCTGGTCGAGGATCTTCTCGAACCGGCCGCTGTCGTAGGTCTGGCCGAGCGGGTTCTTGTACGGCATCTGCTCGGGCCGGATCATGTTGCGGCGGCGCAGCTCGGCCGGATCGATCTTCATCTCGCGCGCGGCGGCGTCGAACAGCCGCTCGATGATGTAGATCGCCTCGGGTCGGCCCGCGCCGCGGTAGGCGCCGGTGGGCGTCGTGTTGGTGAGCACCGCCTTGTAGTGGAGGTCGACGACGGAGATGTCGTAGATGCTCGTCGAGACCCACGGCCCGATCAGCAGCTGGATCGCGACCCCCGCCGGCGTCGCGTACGCGCCGACGTTGGCGAGCGAGAGCACGCGCAGCGCCAGCGCCTTGCCATCACTGTCGAGGGCGAGCTCGACGTGGCTGCGAACGTCGCGGCCCGCCGAGCCCGACAGGAACTCCTCGCTGCGATCGGCCTGCCAGTGCACCGGCCGACCGAGGGCGCGCGCCGCATGCGCGACGACGATGTCTTCCGGGTACATGCCCGTCTTCATGCCGAAGCCGCCACCGACGTCGCCGACGAGGACGTGGACCTGCTCCTGAGTGATGTCGGTCAGCGCGCCGGCCAGGCCGGCCGCGACCGCGGTCGGCATCTGGTTGCTGATGCGCACGGTCAGTCGGCCCGTCGCCGGGTCGAACGTCGCGACCGAGCTGCGCGGCTCCATCGCCACGGGCGAGACACGCTGGTTGAGGAGGTCGAGCTCGATGCGGACGGCGGCGCGTGCGAACGCCGCTTGCGCCTTCTCGGCCTGGCCGTGGCGCATCTCGGCGGCGATGTTGTCGGGCGCGTCCGGTGCGAGCGCCGGCGCGCCGGGCGCGGTCGCCGCGACGACGTCGGCGACGGCGGGAAGCTCGTCGTACTCGACCATCACGCTGTCGATCGCGTCGCGCGCCGCCGCGCGCGATTCGGCGACGACCGCGACGACCGCCTCGCCGACGAAGCGAACCACCTCGTGCGCGAGCGCGCGCCGCGGCGGCGACACCGTCGGGCGACCGTCGGCACGGCGGAAATCGGGCGTCGTCGGCATCGGCTTGATGCCGGCGGCGGCGAGCTCGGCGCCGGTGTAGACGGCGAGGACGCCCGGCATGGTGCGCGCCGCGTCGGCGTCGACGGCGACGATGCGCGCGTGCGCATGCGGCGAGCGCTGGAAGGCGACGATCGCCTGGCGCGGCTCGGCGACGTTGTCGACGAAGCGGCCTCGACCGGCGAGGAGCGCGGCGTCCTCGACGCGATGGACCGCCCGGCCGCTGCCGAAGCGCGCGGTCGCGTCGTCGCTGGGAGTGGTGGCGTCGCTCATCCGAGCGACGCCCACATCGCCTTGTCGCGCTCAGCCGTCCAGATGCGCGGATCGCGGTGCTCGGTCGCTTCGTCGAAAGCGCGCGAGACGTCGAACGGCATGCAGTGCTCGTAGATGAACTGGCTGCCGTAGGTCGGCCGCAGCTTCGCGTCGGTGTCGGCGAACACGCGCTTCAGGTCATGGCCCTGCGCGACGCCCGACTTGACGCTCGCGAACAGGTCGCGGATGAAGGCGCGCGTCGTCGCGATGCCGTCGCGGCACATCGCCGGGTCGGTGAGCGCGGCGCCGCGGCCGGGGACGATCGCGGTGGCGCCGAGCGCCTCGACCTTGTCGAGCGTCGTCGGCCAGTCGCTGAAGTAGGCGTCGCCGGCGTAGGCGGTCGCGCCGTACTCGACCAGGTCGCCGCTGAAGAGGATCTTCTGCTGCGGCAGCCAGGCGACCGTGTCGCCCTTGGTGTGGCCGCGGCCGAGCTGCATCAGCTTGACCTCTAGCTTGCCGAGCCAGACGGTCATCTCGCCCTTGAAGGTGAGCGTCGGCCAGGTCAGGCCGGGGATGGTCTCGACGGCGCGGAACAGGCGCGGGAAGCGCTCGATCTCGCTCTTCATGTCGGCCGCGCCGCGCTCGACGATCAGGTCGCGCGTGTCCTCGCTGGCGATGATCTCGCTCGCGCCGTACGCGCTCGCGCCGAGCACGCGCACGGCGTGGTAGTGGCTCATCACGACGTACTTGACCGGCTTGTCGGTCACCGTGCGGATGTGGCGGATGACATCCTGCGCCATCACCGGCGTCGCCTGGGTGTCGATCACCATGACGGCATCGTCGCCGACGACGACGCCCGTGTTCGGATCGCCCTCGGCGGTGTACGCGTAGGCGTTGTCGGAGAGCTTGGTGAAGGTGACCTTCTTGTCGGCGAGGTCGGCCTGGGAGGCGAATGCTTTGCTCATGCGAAAAGTCCGTTTGAAGCGCCGGGCGAGGCGCCGCGCGACATCAGCGCGGCGGCAGCGAGGCGAGGAACGACGATACCGCGCCGTGGAATTCGTCGCCGGCCTCGACC
>DATIDZ010000394.1:0-6166 GCA_035456045.1 Caldimonas sp. | reverse complement strand
CAGGTAGCGGCTCGGCGCGTCGACGGCGACACCGAGGGCGCTGACATGAACGAGGCGGCGCACGCCGGCGGCCCGGCAGGCGGCGGCGAGGCGCTGCGGCAGGCGCACGTGGACCCGCTCGAACTCCGCCTCGCTGCCGTGGAGGATGGCGACGAGGTTGATCACCGCGTCGGTGTCCCGCAGCATGCGGGCCAGGGTCGCGTCGTCGTGGACGTCGCCGACCTCGATCTCGACGGTCGGCAGCAGCTGCAGGTGGCGCGCCCGCGTGCGGTGCCGGGTCGCGACGCGGATCCTGCTGTCGCCGCCGCCCGAGCGCTCGACGAGCTTTTCGCAGACGCTGCTGCCGACAAAGCCGGTGGCGCCGAGGACGAGGAGCTTGAACACGGTGGGAAGGGAGGAGGAGGAGCGGTCGCGAGCCGACCGATTCTCGCCGAGCCGCCGCGGGTCGCTCAGGGCAGGTCTTTTTCGGGCGGGGGTGCGTTCGGATCGGGCGGGCCGATCGTGCGGCCCAGGCGCGAGCGGATCGTCGTGTTGCGGCCGCCGAGGAGCGCGGCGTAGTAGGTGCTGTTCGAGAGCACCTTCTTGACGTAGTCGCGCGTTTCCGGGAACGGGATGTTCTCGACCCAGGCCGCCGCGTCGAGCACGGGGCCCTCGCGCCATTTGCGCGGACGGCCGGGACCGGCGTTGTACGCCGCCGCCGCCATCGCCTGCGAGCCGCCGACGTCGTCGAGCACGAGCTTGAGGTAGGCGTTGCCGAGGCGCAGGTTGGTGTCGCGGTCGGCGATGAGCGCCGGCGTGTAGGGCAAGCCGATCTTGCGCGCCGTCCATTTCGCCGTCGCCGGCATCAGCTGCATCAGGCCCGAGGCGCCGACGCCGGAGCGCGCATCGAGGATGAAGCGCGATTCCTGGCGGATCAGGCCGTAGACGAACGCCGGGTCGAGACCGATCTCGCGCGCCCGCGCCGCGACTTCCTTGCGCAGCGGCGTCGGGAAGCGCTGATCGACGTCGATCTCGGCGCGCGTCTTGTCGCTCGTGTTGATGCAGCGGTCCCACACCTCGCGGTCGCAGGCGAGCTGCGCCGCGGCCAGCAGCTCGCGATCGGCGAGCCCGCGGATCGAGTAGTTCCACTCGCGAACGCCTTCGGGGCGCAGGCCGATCGCGACCAGCGTCAGGGCGCGGGCGAGTCCCGGGTCGGCGGCGGCGGAGTCGCGCTCGGCGGGGGTCAGCGGCGCCGGCTTCGCGGGCAGGGCCGGCGTCTGCCCGAGCTCCTCGGCGGCCAGGCCGCCGTAGAAGGACATCTGCGTCGCGATGCTGGCGAGCAGCTCGCGACCCGTGGCGAGCAGCGACTCGCCCTCCTGCGAGTCGCGCGCCAGCGCCTGCAGGCCGCGCGCCTTCCAGTAGACCCAGGCGGCGTCCTTCTGCTCGGCCGGCGTCATCGCGTTGATCGCCTGGACCACCTGCTGCCAGCGCGGACGACCGTCGTCGGCGCGCAGCGCGGCGCGGACCTTCCAGGCGAGGGCGTCGTCGGAGAGATCGATCTCGCGCCCGGTCCTGGCGAGCAGGCGCGCGGCGCGCAGGAACTGGTCCGACGCCTCGGGCTGCAGCTTGATCGCGCTCTGGCGGGCGACGCTCGCCCATGCATACGACGCCAGGTCCGCGGGCAGGGCGCGCTCCCAGCGGTCGGCCAGCAGCGCTGCGGCCGATTCGCTGTCGCTCGCCGCCAGGCGCGCCAGCGCCATCGTCGTCAGCTCGGACTCGGTGCGCGTCGCGGTGCCGGCCTTCTTGGCCAGATAACGCGACGGGCTGTCGAGGATCTCGGCCATGGCAGCGGCCGCGGCATCCGAAATGAGGCCTGCAGCCTGGCGCGCGGCGCGCGGCTTGCCGTTCTCGATGCTTGCGCGCACCTTGCGCCAGACGTCGGCTGGCGGCAGCAGCTTCGCCTCGGCGAGCGTCGCGGCGAGGAAGGCGCAGCCGTCGTCGGCGTCCTTCTGCGCGAGCCAGGCGGCGATCGCCGCCTCGCGCACCTCCTTGCCCGAGAGCTGGTCGTTGGCGATCGCGAAGCAGGTGACCTCGCGGTCGTCGTTCATGCGAAAGCGAGGGTACTCGGCGACGAAGGTCGCGCCGTCGCGGCGCTTGACGAGCTCGAGCAGCCAGTCGTTGCGCAGCCGGTCCTCGACGTAGGTGCCGGGCCATCGCTGCACGAAGGCGGCGAACTCGGGCGGCTGGATCTCGTTGATCCGGTTCGTCAGCTCCCAGTAGTCGACCCACATGGCGAGCGGGTTGCGCTCGGCCGCGGCCTGCGCCTTGAGCGCGGCGAGGCGGACGCGGTCGTGGCGGCGAAAGGCGTCGCGCGCGTCGACGACCGTCGTCTCGAAGCCCTGCGCGTCGGCGGCACGCGGCAGCACCGACAGGAGGACCACGAGGGCGAGCGACAACGGCGCGAGCGCGCGGACGAGCCGGACGACGCCGCGGCGCCGCGAGGCCGGCTCATATACTGGATTCATCCGATCTGCTGTCCTCACCCGCGTCCTCGTCCCTTGGTGAACCCCCTGCCCGAGCCGAGCGCCGGCAGCGACGGCGAGCGCGTGGCGCGTCAGGCGCTGCGCACCCGGCTGCTCGCCGAGCGCGACGCCTTCGTCGGTTCCGATGCCGCCGATGGCGCGCGCGTCGCCTTGTCGGATCACCTTCGCGCGGCCCTCGTTCCCCTCGAGCCCGCCTGTCTCGGCCTCTACTGGCCGCTGGGCTCGGAATTTAACGCAGTCGCAGCGCTCGCCGCCGACCCGTCGTTCGACAAAACGACGCGCGCCTTGCCATATGCACGGCGCGTGCCGCGTTCGATGGAGTTCAGGCGCTGGGACGGCGGCCCGCCGAGCTGCGTCGACGAATGCGGCATCGCCTCGAGCGACGGCGCACCCGTCGTTCCCGACGTCGTCGTCGTGCCGTGCGTGGGCTTCACCGCGGCGGGACATCGCCTCGGCTTCGGTGGCGGCTACTACGACCGCTGGCTGGCGGCGAACCGGCACGTGGTCGCGGTCGGCGTCGCCTGGTCGTTCGCCGAGATCGACCTCGAAGCCTTCGCGCCGCAGCCGCACGACGTCCCGCTCGCGTTCGTCGTGACCGAGCGCGGCGTCGTCTAGCCGGCGTCGTCTCAGCAGGGCGGCGGCGGGGCGCCGACGGCCTCGCGGGTCGCTTTCGACTCGGCCTCGACCCAGGCGGTGAACTGCGCGACCTCCGGCCGGGCGCGGCTGCCCGGCGCCACCAGCATCCAGTACGAGAACGGGCTCGTGATGCGGCCGGCCTCGCCGAACGGCTCGACCAGCTCGCCGCGCTGCAGCGCCTCGAAGACGAGCGGCAGGCGCGCGAGGGCGATGCCGTGGCCGACGAGCGCGGCCTGCACCTGCTGGTAGGTGTAGGTGAGCGACAGCCAGCGAACCGGCTCCAGCGTCGGCAGTCCCTGGCAGGCGAGCCAGTGCCGCCAGCTCAGGAATTCGCTGCTCGCGCGGTCGTCGTCTTCCTCGAGCAGCGTGTGGTGCGCGAGGTCGGGGGGCACGGCCAGCGGCGGCGCGTCGCCGCCCTTGATCCGCTCGCGCAGGCTGCGGCTGAGCACCGGCGTGAGCGTTTCGTCGAACAGGTGGACGCCGCCGGTGGGCGCGAGCGCCGCGCGGGTGTAGCGCAGCGCGAGATCGAGGTCGGTCTCCTGGTCGAGGTCGGCGATGGCATCGTGCGCAGTCACGCGGATGTCGATGTCGGGATGGCTGCGCTGGAACGCCTCGATGCGCGGCAGCAGCCAGAGCGACCCGAACGAGGCGAAGGTCGTGACGCTGACGCGCCGTCGGCTGCGCGAGCGGCGGATGTGCTGCACGCTCGCGTCGAGCTTGGCCAGCAGCGGCTCGACCGCGCGCAGCAGCGCTTGCCCGTCCGCGGTGATCTGCACATGGCGCGTGCCGCGGCTGAAGAGCTGGGCGCCGAGCTCGTCCTCGAGCCCCTTGATCTGGCGGCTGACCGCCGACTGGGTGACGTGGCGCTCGTCGGCCGCGGCGCCGAAGTTGAGCGTCCTCGCGACCGCCTCGAAGGCGCGCAGGTTGGTCAGCGACAGCGGCCGTCTCGACTTGGCACTCATGCGCGATGCGCATCAATGAAGAAGCGCGTTTTCATTGGATTCAGCTGCGATCAGCACCGATCATAGCGGCACGGTCAAGCAAGGAGATCCATGATGCATACGCAAGATATCTGGAGCGGGTTGGTGTCCCCCCGGCACCACCTCGAAACCCTTCGCGGCGGTGCCATCCTGCCGCTCGGCACGGGCGGGGGCCGCCTCGAAGTCCTCCACGGCCGGGTCTGGCTGACGCGGTCCGGCGACCTCGACGATCACGTCGTCGAGCGGGGCGCGACGGTCGACGTCCCGCCGGCGGGGCGGGCTCTGGTCGAGGCCTGGGACGATCGCGAGCCCGCCCTCGTCGCCTGGCGACCGACGTCGCTTGCCGAGCGCATCGGCGGCCGCGCGAGAACGATGCTCGCGCGCTGCTGGGACATCGTCGATCCGCTCCGGCGCCTCGAGCTCGGCACGTTCGCGGCCGTCGTCGCCCTGGCGGTCGGGTCGTTCGTCTTCGGCCCGCTGTCCGAGTCGCGCACGCGCACGCTGCTCGCGCCGGAGACGGTTCTGCACAATAGCGGCGGCGCCCGCACCAGCATCGGCCTCGATGCCGGGTCCCGTACAGGATCTTCGAACGATGTCAGCGCCGACGCCGCCGAGCGAGCTCGAAACACAGCGGCGCAAGCTCGTCGCCGCGCGTCTCGCGCTGCCTGACCGGCTCGAGCGATCGGTCGAGCTCCAGCAGATCCTGCGCGCCTGGCTGATCGGCCGGCGCGAGCGATCGATCGGCGCCTACTGGCCGATCAAGGGCGAGTTCGATCCGCTGCCGGCGCTCTATCGATGGAGCGAGGGCGACAGCGAGGGCGAGCCGCGCCGGATCGGCCTGCCGGTCGCGGATCGCGCGACGAACTCGCTGCGCTTTCACGTCTGGTACCCGGGCTGCGAGACCGAGCTCGACGCCTACGACATCCCGAAGCCCAAGGGCACCGATCCCTTCCATCCCCAGCTGCTCGTCGTGCCGTGCCTCGGCTTCGGCCCGGGCGGCACGCGCCTCGGCTACGGGGGCGGCTTCTTCGACCGCACGCTGCGCGCGCTGAGCCCGCGGCCGGTGACGGTCGGCGTCAGCTTCACGCACGGCTTCCTGCCGTTCCTGCGCCCGTCGCCCGACGATCTGCCGCTCGATGCGATGCTCACCGAGGACGGCGTGATGTGGCAGCGGCCGTGAGCCGCGCGACGGCTCGAGCCCTCAGCCCGCGCCGAGGCGCTTGCAGATCTCGAGCGTCAGCGCCGACTGGTTGAGCGTGTAGAAGTGAACGCCGGGCGCGCCGCCCTCGATCAGGCGCTGCACGAGGCGCGTCACGACGTCGAGGCCGAAGGCGCGGATCGACGCGGTGTCGTCCATGAAGCCTTCCATCTTCAGCGCGACCCAGCGCGGGATCTCGATGCCGTCGCGTGCCGCGAACTGGGCGATCTTCGCGTAGTTGTGGAACGGCATGATGCCGGGAACGATCGGCACCTCGACGCCGAGCGCGCGCACCTCGTCGACGTAGTGGAAGTAGGCGTCGGGGTTGAAGAAGAACTGCGTGATCGCCGAGTCGGCGCCCGCCTTCACCTTGGCGGCGAAGTGCTGCAGGTCGCGCTTCGCGTAGCGCTGCTGCGGGTGGTACTCGGGGTAGGCGGCGACCTCGATGAACCAGTCGCTCCCTTGCGTCTCGCGGATGAACGCGATCAGCTCGCTCGCGAAGCGGAACTCGCCCGCCGTCGCGGTGCCGCTCGGCAGGTCGCCGCGCAGCGCGACCAGGCGGCGGATCTTCTGCGCCCGGTAGGTCGCGAGGATGTCCGAGATGCCTTCCTTGGTCGAGCCGACGCACGACAGGTGCGGCGCGGCTTCCTGGCCGAGCGCGGCGATGTCAATCACCGTCGCCAGCGTCTTGTCGCGCGTCGAGCCGCCGGCGCCGTAGGTGACGCTGAAGAACTCGGGCTCGACGGTCGCGAGCTCGCTCACGACCGTCTTGAGCTTCTCGCTGCCCGCCGGCGTGTTCGGCGGAAAGAACTCGAAGCTGACCGGGACGG
>DATIDZ010000393.1:0-6906 GCA_035456045.1 Caldimonas sp. | reverse complement strand
ACGAAGCCGATCCGCTTCGTCGTGCCGTTCGCTCCCGGCGGCAGCTCGGAGATCGTCGCGCGCTCGACGGCCGTCGAGCTCGGCAAGCTGCTCGGTCAAAGCGTCTACGTCGACAACAAGCCGGGCGGTGCGGGCAACGTCGCGATGGCCGAGGTCGCGCGCGCCGACGACCAGCACACGCTGGTGCTCGGCCACATCGGCACGCTCGCGGTCAACCCGTTCATCTTCGACAAGCTGCCCTACGACCCGATCAAGGACTTCAGGCCGATCTCGCTCCTCGCCAAGGTGCCAAGCCTGTACGTCGTCCACCCCGACGTGCCGGCGAAGAACCTCAAGGAGTTCGTCGCGCTCGCCAAGGCGAAGCCCGGGCAGCTCAACTACGGCTCGGCGGGCAACGGCAGCGCCGGTCACCTCGCGTTCGAGTACCTGAAGATGGCGACCGACATCTTCGTCGTGCACGTGCCGTACCGCGGCACCGGCCCGCAGCTCACCGACCTGCTCGCCGGCCGCCTGCAGGCGGCGTCGGTCGGCGCCCCGGCGATCCTGCAGTTCATCAAGGCCGGCAAGCTGCGCTGCATCGCGACCGGGTCGGCGCAGCGGATTGCGCAGCTGCCCGAGGTGCCGACGGTCGCCGAGCAGGGCTGGCCGAAGTTCGAGATGACGCAGTGGTACGGCCTGCTCGCGCCTGCGAGCCTGCCGGCCGCCGCGGCCGACAAGCTCGCCGCGGCGGCGGCGCGCGCGGTGCGCGAGCCGGCGGCGCTCGAGCGCCTGCAGACCGACGCGGCGATCGCCGTCGGCAGCACGCCGGCCGAGTTCGCCGCGTTCATCGCGAGCGAGCGCGAGCGCTGGAAGCCGGTGCTCGCGCGCGCGAAGGTCAAGCCCGACTAGGCCGCCCGACGCGCCTCGGATCGGTCAGCGGCTCGCGCTCCCGACCGGCACCAGGCTCGGCCACTCGGGCACGCCGGCGAGCTCGCGCGCGACGTCGGCGTGGAACCAGCCGAGGGCCTGCTCGGCGCGACCGGCCGTGAGGTGCTCGTTGGCGCCGCTCCTCATGCCGCGCTGGATGCCGATCGCGCACGCGATGTCTTCCTTCTGGAACACGCCTTCCTCGATCAGGCGGAACGTCTTCTCCCAATGCGGGTTCCAGTCGGGCGTCGCGCGATCGGCGGGGATCAGCATGCGGTGCGTCCACGACAGCGTCTCCGGGCCGAGCGGATACAGCGTGACGACGCTGAGGTAGTCGGGATGAAAGATGGTGATCGTGTTCGGGAAGATCACATGGCTGGGCGTCGTCAGCTCGCACAGCGCCGCCATGTCGGCGGGCAGCGGTGAAGCGGTGTCCTTCGACCACGGCTCGGCGGCGCGCCGCGCGACCAGCGACTGGATGTGCGGCCCGAAACGCTCGGCCGCCGTCAGGCCGTCGGCGAAGAACGGATAGATCGTGTCCTTGTGCAGGACCCGGATGTGATACGCCTCGAGGAACGCGTCGACGATCAATTTCCAGTTGGCCGGGTACTCGGCGCGGATCGTGCGGAACGGGCGCAGGCCGGCGATGGCGAAGAACGGCAGCTCGCGATCGAGGCCGCCGAGGAAGGACGCGACGTCGATCGTCGCGTCGGCCGACGGAACGACCCAGAGCAGCCCGTAGCGCTCTTCGGCCGGCAGCGCGACCAGGCTCTCGGCGCTCGCATCGCAGGCATCGAAGGCCTCCGCGTGCAGGCGGTGACGGAGCGCCCCTTCGAGGCGGTATGTCCAGCCGTGGTAGGGGCAGACGATGCTCGCCCTGGGCTGCGCCGCGGTGCCGGCCTCCACGAGGCGCATGCCGCGATGGCGGCAGACGTTCAGGAAGGCGCGAAAGCGCCCGTCGGCGTCGCGCGCCAGGAGCATCGGCACGCCGTACTCGTCGTGGGCGAGCACGTGGCCGGGCGGCAGCTCGGCCGAATGGCCGACGATGAGCGGGAGCCTGCGGAACAGCCGCTCGACCTCGGCATTGCGGACGTCGGCGCTGAAGTAGTTCTCGACCGGAATGTGCGCGGCCGGCTCCGGGCTGTCCTGCCATTCGAGGCGGCCGGCGACGAACTGGGCGCGGATGCGGGCGAGCTGCGAGGCGATGTGCGGCGGCAGGGTCATCATGGCGCGCGACGGAGGGGCGCGCCATTTTCCGCCTCGTCGCCTCGTTGCGCCAGCGCGCCGAGCACAATCGCGAGGAACGACGGAAGGACTCGACATGGACGCTCGACGTTTCGAAGGCAAGGTGGCGCTCGTCACCGGCGGCAACAGCGGCATCGGCCTGGCCGTCGCCCAGGCGCTCGTCGACGAAGGCGCGCGCGTCGTCGTCGTCGGCCGCAACGCCGACACGGTCGAGCGCAGCGCCGGCGCGCTCGGCGCGTCCGCGCGCGGCGTCGTCGCGGACACGTCGCGTCTGGACGACCTCGACCGCGTGATCGCGGCGACGCGCGATTTCGGCGGCGGCCGCCTCGACGTGGTCTTCGCCAACGCCGGCGTCGGCACGTTCGCGCCGCTCGCCGCGACGACCGAGGCGATGTGGGACTCGATGTTCGACATCAACGTCAAGGGCGTCTACTTCACGGTGCAGAAGGCAGTGCCGCTGATGCAGCCGGGCGGCGCCATCGTCCTCAACGCGTCGGTCGCCGCGGGCAAGGGCAACGTCGGCAGCTCGGTCTACGCGGCGACCAAGGCGGCGGTGCGATCGTTCGGCCGCACGGTCGCCAACGAGCTCGTCGAGCGCGGCATCCGCGTCAACGTCGTGAGCCCCGGGCCGATCGAGACGCCGATCTTCGGTCGCGCGGCGAACGCCGAGCAGGTCGCGGCGATCAAGGCGGCAATGATCGCGCGCAATCCGATGAAGCGCTTCGGCACCACCGACGAAGTGGCCGCGGCGGTGCTGTTCCTCGCCTCCGACGCGGCGTCCTACATCACCGGCGTCGACCTGCTCGTCGACGGCGGCGTCGGCAGCTTCTAGCGCGTCCGGGCCGCCTCGCTCGGCCCACGGCTTCGTCAGCTCGCGCGAAGACGCGAGTCGTCGCGGGAGGGCAGTGCCAGGGCGTCCCGTGACGCACTCGCCACGCGCAGCAATTCGGCGACGGCCGCCACGGCGATGACCTCCGGTGCGCGCCCGTCGATGCCGTCGATGCCGATCGGGCAGGCGAGGCGCTCGATCGCCGCCATCGGCACGCCGCGCTCGCCGAGGCGGCGCGCAAAGGTCGCTCGTTTCGTCCTCGAGCCGATCAGCCCGCAGAACGCGAAGTCGCCGCGGCGCAGGATTGCCTCGGTGATGCGCAGGTCAAGCGCATGCTCGTGGGTCAGCACGAGAAAGCATGCGCCGGCCGGTGCGCTCGCGACCTCGCGCTCGAGGGTGTCGATCGAGATGCGGCGGATGTGCGGCGGCCAGGGCGAGCCGAGCGTCGTCGCGTCGGGGAAGCCTTCGTCGCGCTCGTCGAACCAGTCGACGTCGACGTCGAGCGTCGTGAGCAGGGTCGCGATCGCGCGGCCGACATGACCCGCGCCGTGAAGCTGGAGGTGAAAGAGCGGCTCGCCCGCCGGCCAGCGCGACAGTGCCTCGTCGTCGAGCGGCGCGAAGGCGAGCGTGACGGCGCCGCCGCAGCACTGGCCGAGCGACGGCCCGAGCGCGAACGAGTGCTCGCTGCGCGGCACGGCCGCGTCGCTCGCGAGCAGGGTCCTCGCGGTGGTGATCGCCTTCAGCTCGAGGTGACCGCCGCCGATCGTGCCGAGCGTTTCATCGGCGCCGACGAGCATGCGCGTGCCGACGCCGCGCGGCACCGAGCCGCGCACCGCGACGACCTCGACGACGACCGCAGCGCGCGCCGCGGCGAGCCACGCCGCGGCGCGATCGCGCAGGCGCAATTCGCTCATGGCCGCGCCGCCTGCACCGCAGTGATCGCGCGCAGGATCGCCTCGCTCGTCGCTGGCGCCGAGAGCGGCGGGTCGACGCGATGTCCGCCCGCCGCCGAGACCGCGTCGCGGATCGCGAAGAAGACCGAGAACGGCAGCAGCAGCGGCGGCTCGCCCGTCGCCTTGCTGCGGTGGATCGTCTCGGCGACGTTGTCGTCGCCGACGCCGTCCTTCCACAGGCGGACGTCGAACACCGGCGGGCAGTCGTTCGCGGTCGGGATCTTGTAGGTGCTCGGCGCGTGAGTCAGCAGCAGGCCGGCGCGCGGCGTGCCGTCGTTCGGGTGCCAGACCAGCTCCTCCATCGTCAGCCAGCCCATGCCCTGGATGAAGCCGCCCTCGACCTGGCCGATGTCGATCGCCGGGTTCAGCGACCTGCCGGCGTCGTGCAGGAGGTGGGCTGCGAGCAGCTTCCACTCGCCGGTCAGCGTGTCGACGGCGACCTCGCTCACCGCCGCGCCGTACGCGAAGTAGTAGAACGGATGGCCCTGCATCGTCTCGCGGTCCCACGACAGCCCGGGCGTGGCGTAGAAACCGTCGGACCAGAGCTGGACGCGCGCCATGTACGCGTCGACGACGAGCTCGCGGAAGGCGATCGTCTTCTTCGTGCCGAGCTCGACCCGGCCGCCCTCGAAGCGGATGTCGCCCGCCTCGACGCCGTGCCGACCGGCGGCGAAGGCGACGAGGCGCGCCTTGATCTGCCGCGCCGCGTCCTGCGCCGCCTTGCCGTTCAGGTCGCTGCCCGTCGATGCCGCCGTCGCCGACGTGTTCGCGATCTTCTGGGTGTCGGTGGCGGTGACGCGCACCGCGGCGAGGTCGAGGCCGAGCTCGTGCGCGACGACCTGCGCGACCTTCGTGTTGAGGCCCTGGCCCATCTCGGTGCCGCCGTGGTTCACGAGCACCGAGCCGTCGCCGTACACGTGGACGAGCGCGCCCGCCTGGTTGAGGTGAACGAGGTTGAACGAGATGCCGAACTTGACGGGCGTGAGCGCGAGCCCGCGCTTGAGGACCTCGCTCCTCGCGTTGAACGCGGCGACGTCGGCGCGCCGCGCGCGATAGCCGCTGGTCGCCTCGAGCTCGGCGACGAGCTCGGCGACGATGTTGTCGTCGACGACCTGGCCGTACGGCGTGACGTTGCGCTCGCCCGGCGCGCCCGGCCGCGGGCTCGGGCCGTAGAAGTTGGCGCGGCGAGCGTCGAGCGCGTCCTTGCCGAGCGCGCGCGCGATCGAGTCGAGGATGTTCTCGACGGCGATCGCGCCCTGCGGCCCGCCGAAGCCGCGAAACGCCGTGTTGCTCTGCGTGTTGGTGCGGCCCGAGTAGCCGTGGATCGCGACGTCGGGGAGCCAGTAGGCGTTGTCGAAGTGGCAGATCGCGCGCGTCATCACCGGACCGGAGAGGTCGGCCGAGAAGCCGGCGCGCGAGACCATCGTCAGCTCGGCACCGAGGATCCGGCCGTCGTCGTCGTAGCCGACCTCGTACTCGTAGTGGAAGCAGTGGCGCCGGCCGGTGATCAGGAAGTCGTCGTCGCGGTCGAGGCGCAGCTTGACCGGACGGCCGAGCTTCTTCGCCGCGATCGCGGCGACGCACGCGAACAGCGCCGACTGCGACTCCTTGCCGCCGAAGCCGCCGCCCATGCGCCGGCACTCGACCTGCACGTGATGCGAGTGCAGGCCGAGGCAGGTCGCGACCAGATGCTGCATCTCGCTCGGATGCTGCGTCGAGCAGTGGACGAGCATGCCGCGGTCCTCGCGCGGCACCGCGTACGAGATCTGGCCCTCGAGATAGAACTGTTCCTGGCCACCGACCTCGAGCGTGTCGGCGAGCCGATGCGGCGCGGCGGCGATGGCGGCGCGGGCGTCGCCGCGCGCCAGGTGCATCGGCGGCAGGACGTAGCTCTTGGCGGCGTGCGCCTCGACCGGCGTCAGGATCGGCGCGAGCGGCTCGATCGTCAGCGCCGCCTTGGCTTCGGCGGCCGCGCGGCGCGCGAGGTCGCGCGTCTCGGCGATCACCGCGAACACCGGCTGGCCGAGGTAGTGGACGATGCCGTCGGCGAGGATGGGGTCGTCGTGGACCACCGGGCCGCAGTCGTTCGGCCCCGGAATGTCGGCGGCGACGAGCACCGAGACGACGCCGGGCATCGTCGCGATGCGCTCGCGATCGATCGCGACGAGGCGGCCGTGCGCGACCGGCGAGAGGCCGAGCGCCGCGTGCAGCGTGCCGGCGAGCTCCGGGAGGTCGTCGACGTAGGGCGCGGCGCCGGCGACGTGGAGGTGCGCCGACTCGTGCGGCAGCGAGGCGCCCACGCCGGTGCCGGCAGCGATCGGCGACGTCGCCTCGCCGCCGTGGGGCGGACGCAGCCACTGCGGGTCGAGCGAGCGGTTCACGGCGCCGCCTCGGCACGCGGCGCCGCAACGACATGCGACATCGCGCTCCACACGCTCAATTCGCTCGGTGCGAGCGGCGCGTCCGCCCGCGTCTCGAGCCAGAAGCGCTTGAGCAGGTTCTGCGCGACCTGCAGGCGATAGGCGGCGCTCGCGCGCATGTCGGTGAGCGGGACGAAGTCGCTCGCAAGGGCCGCCTGCGCGGCGACGACGGCGGTCTCGCTCCAGGCCCGGCCGACGAGCGCCGCCTCGGCGCGCGCCGCCCGCTGCACGGTCGCTGCCATGCCGCCGAAGGCGAGGCGTGCCGCGCCGACGGTGCCGTCGTCGCCGAGCTCGAGGGCCAGCCCGGCGCACACCGCCGAGATGTCGCAGTCGAAGCGCTTGGAAATCTTGTACGCGCGCACCGCGGCGCGCGACCCGGTCGGCACCTCGATCGCCTGCACGAACTCGCCCGTCGCGAGCAGGTTCTTCATGTAGCCGGTGTAGAAGTCGGCGAGACGGACGCGCCGCGCCGCGGCGCCGCGGCGCAGGACGAGCGACGCATCGAGCGCCATCAGGACCGGCGCCGAGTCGCCGATCGGCGAGCCGTTGGCGA
>DATIDZ010000392.1:0-7597 GCA_035456045.1 Caldimonas sp. | reverse complement strand
GACCTGCTCGATCTGCGGCCCGGCCGGCGCCAGCGCGCCCGGCACGGTCGTTCCGGGTCGGCCGCGTGGCGGTATTTCCGCGCGCCCGTCGAGCACGGCGCGCAACTGCTCGCCACTCTGCGGCCGCTGGTTGGGCCGGATCGCGAGCATCCATGACATCGCCTCGAGGAAGCGCGGCGAGACGCCGGGAACGATGCGGCTCTCGATCGCGTCGCCGTCGTCCTGGACGGCGCGCGCCGTCGCCGGCGCGGGCGGCACGCCGAACAGGAGGTAGTGGACGACGGCGCCGAGCGCGTAGATGTCGGTCCACGGTCCCTGGCGCAGCTGCGTCATCTCGGCGTACTGCTCGATCGGCGCGTAGCTCGGCTTCAGGATCGCCGTCAGCGACTGCGTGCGGTCGCTGATGACGCGCCGCGCCGCGCCGAAGTCGAGCAGCACCGGCGGACCGTCGCGCGGCAGCAGGATGTTGTCGGGCGCGATGTCGCGGTGGTAGACGCCCTCGCGGTGCAGCAGCTCGAGCGCCGACAGGATCGGCGTGAGGACGCTGCGGATCCACGCCTCGTCGGGCGCGTGCGGCATGCCGCGCCGGGCGTCTCGAAGGGTCACGCCCTGCAGGAACGGCATCACCATGTAGGCGGTGGCGTTGTCTTCCCAGAAGCGGTAGACCTTGACCAGCGACGGATGGTCGAAGCGCGCGAGCAGGCGCGCCTCGTTGATGAAGGAGCGCAGGCCGATGGCGTAGGTCTCGGCGAACGAGCTCGATCGCACCGTGATCTGCGGCCCGGCGCCGCGCGCGGCGAGCGACGCCGGCATGTATTCCTTGAGCGCGACTTCGCGCTCGAGCGAATGGTCGCGGGCGAGGTAGACGATGCCGAAGCCGCCGACGCCCAGCACCCGCAGGATCTCGAACTCGCCGAAACGCGTGCCCGGGGGCAGCGCGTCGTGGTCGGTTCCCGACGACGGCGCCGACGGCTTGCTGAGGGTGGGTGGGTGGGTGGTCATGGATCGGTCGGCCGGCCACGGCCCCGGAGGGACCGCGAGCTTACCGCAGGCCCCTGCCCGGAGCCACCCTCGGCCGGGGGGCAACTTCCTGGACGGCATTCGGGGTTGAAAATAGCGTTCTTCTGCAGCGATCGCATCCCCAAAGCGTGCGAAGACCCATGGCCACCATCCTCCAGCATCTCCCCGTCGGCGAACGCGTCGGCATCGCCTTCTCGGGCGGCCTCGACACCAGCGCCGCCCTGCACTGGATGCGCGGCAAGGGAGCCGTTCCCTACGCCTACACCGCCGACCTCGGCCAGCCCGACGAGCCGGACTACGACGACATCCCGCGCCGGGCGCTGCAGTACGGCGCCGAGAAGGCGCGACTGATCGACTGCCGCGCGCCGCTCGCCGCCGAGGGACTGGCGGCGCTGCAGTGCGGCGCGTTCCACATCTCCACCGCCGGCGTGACCTACTTCAACACGACGCCGCTCGGCCGCGCCGTCACCGGGACGATGCTCGTCTCGGCGATGAAGGAGGACGGCGTCGACATCTGGGGCGACGGCAGCACGTACAAGGGCAACGACATCGAGCGCTTCTACCGCTACGGCCTGCTCGCCAACCCGGCCCTGCGCATCTACAAGCCGTGGCTCGACCAGGCCTTCATCGACGAGCTCGGCGGGCGCTCCGAGATGTCCGACTTCATGGCCAAGGCGGGCTTCGCCTACAAGATGTCGGCCGAGAAGGCGTATTCGACCGACTCGAACATGCTCGGCGCGACCCATGAGGCCAAGGACCTCGAGCAGCTCGCCACCGGCATGACGATCGTCCAGCCGATCATGGGCGTGGCGTTCTGGAAGGACGACGTCGCCGTCAAGCGCGAGACGGTGAGCGTGCGGTTCGAGGAGGGCCGGCCGGTGGCGCTGAACGGGGTCGTCCACTCGGGGCTCGTCGAGCTGATCCTCGAGGCCAACCGGATCGGCGGCCGACACGGCCTGGGCATGAGCGACCAGATCGAGAACCGGATCATCGAGGCGAAGAGCCGCGGCATCTACGAGGCGCCCGGTCTCGCGCTTCTGTTCATCGCCTACGAGCGGCTCGTCACCGGCATCCACAACGAGGACACGATCGAGCAGTACCGCGACCATGGCCGGCGCCTCGGCCGGCTCCTCTACCAGGGCCGGTGGTTCGACCCGCAGGCGATCATGCTGCGCGAGACCGCCGAGCGCTGGGTCGCTCGCGCCGTCACCGGCGAGGTGACGCTCGAGCTGCGCCGCGGCAACGACTACTCGATCCTCGACACCCAGTCGCCCAACCTCAGCTACAAGCCCGAGCGGCTGACGATGGAAAAGGGCGCCTCGAGCTTCTCGCCGCAGGACCGCATCGGCCAGCTGACGATGAGGAACCTCGACATCGCCGACACGCGCGAGAAGCTGCTGGTCTACTCGAAGGCCGGCCTGCTGAAGGCGCCGACGGGATCGTCGCTGCCGCGCCTCACCGGCGAGGAGGACTAGCGGGCATCAGTCGCCGCCGCCGCACCCGCCTCCGTCGCCGCCATCCCCGCCGCCGTCGCCGCCCGCGTCGGCGCCGCCCATGGCGTCGGCGTCGCCCGCGAACGACGCGTCGCCGAAGTCGTCGCCGTAGGTGATCTCGGCGCCGCCGTCCGACTTGCCGCGCAAGGCGGCCGGCCGGGGCCGCGGCGAATAGACCACCCCGCCCGGAACGCCGAACTTGTTGTCGAGCGCGAAGAGCAACGGCAAGCGCGAAGGCTTCCTCGGATCGATCGCCTCGTCCTTGCAGGCGAAGAACCAGGCCCGGCGCAGCCCGTCGTTGGCCTTGGCGTCGCTGCCGAGGCGCTCGGCCGGAACGTGATGCAGGAACCGCCCCAGCGTGCGATCGCACCAGTCGGCGTACGACCGCGTGTCGAGGATGAACGCGTGCCAGTAGGCGTCGACGATCTTCGACGGCATGGCGACGTACTTGCCGTCGCTGCGCGCGCAGGCCATGAAGAACTGGCGAAAGCCGCGCTCGACGAGGTCGGCGTCCTTCGCCTCGATCTGCGGGTAGTGCTGGCGAAGCTTGCGCTTGGGAAGCACCGGCAGGCGGGCCTCGCGGATCGCCATGCGGCGGCGCGAGGCGACCCATGCCGCGAGGAGACTCGATGCGACGAGGATCAGGAACAGGGTGAACAGCCAGCCCGGCCGAAAGCTTCGGCCGCTGGCGATCGCGCCGGCGATGTAGGCGAGCCAGCCCAGGACGGCCAGCCAGGCGACGACCTTCGCGTGGCGCTCGACGAGGCGCGGCCACCTTCCCTTCATGCCCGGCGCGCGCCGCCGACGCGAGTCACACGACCACCGGCTCGTGCTCGAGGCGGATGCCGAAGCGGCCGTAGACGCTTTCCTGGATCGCCCGCGACAGCGTCATCACCTCCGAGCCGATGGCGGCGCCTCGGTTGACGAGGACGAGCGCCTGGCGCTCGTAGACGCCGGCCTGGCCGACCGATTTCCCCTTCCATCCGCACGCGTCGATCATCCACGCGGCGGCGAGCTTCACGCTGCCGTCGGGCATCGGGTAGTGAACGATCTCGGGATCGCGGCCGATGATGTCGCGGCACTGCTCGGGCGTGACGACCGGGTTCTTGAAGAAGCTGCCGGCGTTGCCGATCGCCGCCGGGTCGGGCAGCTTGGCGCGCCGGATCGCGACAATCCAGTCGAAGATCTGGCGCGCATCGGGCGAGTCGATGCCGGTCTCAGCCATCTTTTTCTGCAACTCGAGGTAACCGAGCACCGGCCGCCACGGCCGCGGCAAGCGAAAGCGCACGCGCGTGATCAGGCTCCGGCCGGCGAGCGAGTGCTTGAACACGCTGTCGCGATAGCCGAAGGCGCAGATCTCCGGACCCAGCGTGACGCTGCGGCCGGTGACGAGATCGACCGCATCGAGGGACTCGAAGCGCTCCTTCAGCTCGACGCCGTAGGCACCGATGTTCTGCACCGGCGCGGCGCCGACGCTGCCCGGAATGAGCGCCAGGTTCTCGAGGCCGGGCCAGCCGTTGTCGAGGGTGAAGACAACCAGATCGTGCCAGCTCTCGCCGGCGCCCGCCTCGACGATCCACGCGTCGGGCCGCTCCTCGACCAGGCGCGTGCCGCGCACCTCGACCTTGAGGACGACCTGCGGCATGTCGCGCGTCAGGATGATGTTGCTGCCGCCGCCGAGGATGAATTTAGGCGCGCGGCCGAGCGCCTTGTCGTCGACGACGCGGCGAACGTCGGCATCGCTCGCGATGCGAACGAGCGTCTTCGCGACCGCAGGAAGGCCGAACGTGTTGTAGGGTTTGAGGTTGACCCCCGCGTCGATTTGCATGGGAGAATTTTGGCGCATAAAGCGTGCGCGCCGACACCTCGTCGGCGGCCGCGGGGAGTCCGCAGAATGCCCAGCTTCGATACCGTGCTCGACCCCGACCTCGTCGAGGTGAGGAACGCCGTCGACCAGGCGGGCAAGGAGATCGGCACGCGCTTCGACTTCAAGGGCTCCTCGTCGAAGGTCGAGCTGAAGGACAAGGAGATCACCCTCTTCGCCGACAACGAGTTCCAGCTCGGCCAGGTGCTCGACATCCTGATCGCCAAGCTCACCAAGCGCAACGTCGACGCGCGCTTCCTCGACCGCGACGCGAAGATCGACAAGATCGGCGGCGACAAGGTCAAGCAGCTCATCGTCGTCAGGAGCGGCATCGGCGCCGAGACGGCGAAGAAGCTGCAGACCGCGATCAAGCAGAGCAAGCTCAAGGTGCAGGCGTCGATCCAGGGCGATAGCGTGCGCGTCGCCGGCGCCAAGCGCGACGACCTGCAGGCGGCGATGGCGCTCATCCGCAAGGAGATCGCCGACCAGCCGCTGTCGTTCAACAACTTTCGCGACTGAGCGATGAAGCGCATCGGCGCTGCCATCGCCGCCCTGCTCTGCGCCGGCGGCGCCGCGGCGCAGACGGTCTCGATGGGCGGCAGCCTCGGCAGCAACGCGCTCCTCGTCATCGACGGCAAGCCGCGCACCGTCGCGGTCGGCGCCACGGTCGACGGCATCAAGGTGGTGAGCGTGAGCGGCAACGAGGCGGTCGTCGAGCTGAAGGGCAAGCGCGTGGTGCTCCGCCTCGGCGACGCGCAGGTCAACCTCGGCGGCAAGGCGAGCGAAGGCGGCGGCAAGCAGATCGTCCTCACGGCGCAGAGCGGCGGCCACTTCCACGCCAACGGCGCGATCAACGGCCAGAGCGTCCGCTTCATGGTCGACACCGGCGCGACCATGGTGGCGCTCGACAAGTACGAAGCGGAGCGCCTCGGCGTCGACTACAAGAACGGCCGGCGCGGCATCACCCGCACCGCCAACGGCGACATGCCCGTCTACGGGACGAAGCTCGCGTCGGTGCGCATCGGCGACGTCGTGGTCTACGACGTCGATGCCGTCGTCTCGCCGTCGCCGATGCCGTACATCCTGCTCGGCAACAGCTTCCTGACGCGCTTCCAGATGAAGCGCGAGAACGACGTCATGACGCTCGACCTGCGCTACTAGCGCCAGGCCCCGCGCTCCGGCCGGCTGTCGCCGCGCCGACACGCGAAATCGAACGATCGTGCTAAAAAGAGCGCTCGCCCGCGCCTCCCGGAGACCTCGATGGACCTCGCCTTCACCCCCGACGAGCTTGCCTTTCGCGAGCAGATCCGCGCCTGGGTGCGCGACAACCTGCCCAAGGACATCATCGACAAGGTTCGCAACTCGATCCACCTGACGCGCGAGGACCTGCAGCGCTGGGCGAAGATCCTCGGCAAGCAGGGATGGCACGGCTGGGCCTGGCCCAAGGAGTTCGGCGGCCCGGGCTGGAATGCGGTCCAGAAGCACCTGTTCGAGGAGGAGACCGCGCTCGCCGGCGCGCCGCGCGTCGTTCCCTTCGGGCCGGTGATGGTCGCGCCGGTGATCATGGCGTTCGGCACGCCCGAGCAGCAGAAGCGCTTCCTGCCCGGCATCGCCAGCGGCGAGGTGTGGTGGAGCCAGGGCTACAGCGAGCCGGGCTCGGGCTCCGACCTCGCGTCGCTCAAGACCAAGGCCGAGCGACGCGGCGACAAGTACATCGTCAACGGGCAGAAGACCTGGACCACGCTCGGCCAGTACGGTGACTGGATCTTCTGCCTCGTCCGCACCTCGAGCGACGGCAAGCCGCAGACGGGGATCAGCTTTCTCCTGATTGACATGAAGAGTCCCGGCATCACGGTGCGGCCGATCATCACGATGGAAGGCGAGCACGAGGTCAACGAGGTCTGGTTCGACAACGTCGAGGTGCCGGCCGACCAGCTCATCGGCGAGGAGAACAAGGGCTGGACGTACGCCAAGCACCTGCTCGCGCACGAGCGGACCAACATCGCCGACGTGAACCGCGCCAAGCGCGAGCTCGAGCGGCTCAAGCGCGTCGCCCAGGCCGAAGGCGTCTACGACGACGGGCGCTTCCGCGACCAGATCGCGCTGCTCGAGGTCGACGTCGTCGCCCTCGAGATGATGGTGCTGCGCGTGCTCTCGGCCGAGAAGAGCGGCAAGCAGAGCCTCGACGTCGCCGGCCTGCTCAAGATCCGCGGCAGCGAGATCCAGCAGCGCTACAGCGAGCTGATGATGCTCGCGGCCGGCCCCGCCGCCGTGCCGCTGGACCGCGAGGCGATCGCCGCCGGCTGGCAGCCCGGCCAGCTCGACGGCGCGTTCGTGGCGCCGCTGGCCTCGACCTACTTCAACATGCGCAAGACGACGATCTACGGCGGATCGAACGAGGTTCAACGCAACATCGTCGCCCAAACCGTGCTGGGGAGCTGACATGGACTTCGATTTCTCGGACGACCAGGAAATGCTTCGCGACACCGTGCGTCGCTGGGTGGAGCGCGGCTACGACTTCGAGCGCCGCCGCGCCATCGTCAAGGCGGGCGGCTTCTCGCGCGAGGCGTGGCAGGAGATCGCCGATCTCGGCATCTGCGGCCTGCAGGTGCCGGAAGCGCAAGGCGGTCTCGGCCTCGGCCCGGTCGACGCGATGGTCGTGCTCGAGGAGCTCGGCCGCGGCCTCGTCCTCGAGCCCTACGCCGCGGTCGCGCTGGTCGCGACGAGCCTGCTCAAGGCCGGCCACGAGGCCGCCGCGGCGCCGCGCCTCCAGCACATCGCCGAAGGCAAGGAGATCGTCGTCCTCGCCCACGAGGAGCGGCAGTCGCGCTATCGACTCGCGCACGTCGAGACGACCGCACACGGCAGCGGTCACGCCTGGCGCCTCAGCGGCCGCAAGATCGCGGTCCCGGCCGGCGGCGCGGCGAACGCGTTCATCGTCCCGGCGCGCGTCGGCGGCGGCGTCGACGATGCGGCGGGCATCGGCCTCTACCTCGTCTCGCCGGGCCAGCCCGGTGTCGAAGTGCGCGCCTATCCGACCCAGGACGGCGCGAGCGGCGCCGACCTCGTCCTGAAGGAAGCCGCCGCGATCGAGCTCGTCGCCCCGGGCGCCGCGTTCGCCGCCCTCGAGCTTGCGGCCGACACGGGCATCGCCGCGCTCTGCGCCGAAGCCGTCGGCGCGATGGACCGGCTCGTCGCGATCACGGTCGAGTACATGAAC
>DATIDZ010000391.1:0-5597 GCA_035456045.1 Caldimonas sp. | reverse complement strand
CGATACGGCCGCGCCGGTTCCAGTCGCGGCTGAGATAGTGCGGCGTCTCGATCTCCGCGACCCAGTTGACGAGCTGGCGACCCTCGGCGTCGACGCGGTCGCGGATCGGATAGATCACCATCTTGCCGACGCTGAGCCAGCCGGCGCGCACCATCGTCGCGCCGCTCAGGAACGGCGCGTGCACGGTGACGCCGCGCCACATGTTGACGCCCGACCAGCGCGGCGGCCCTTCGTCCGGATAGAGCTGCCGGCGCAGCGCGGAATGGATGCCGTCGCAGCCGACGGCGACGGCGGCGGTGGCGGCGCCGAGCGTCCCGCCGTCGGGATCGCGGAAGCGGAGACGAACGCGCGTGCCGTCGTCGACGCGGTCGACGCCGACGCAGGCGTGGCCCGTCACGACGCGGTCCGCGCCGATCCGCTCGCGCAAGGCATCGAGCAGCACGGCCTGCAGGTCGGCGCGATGGATCGAGAGCTGCGGCGCGTCGTGGCCGGCCCAGCGTCCGGCCGGCTCGCTGTAGACGTGCTGCCCGAACCGGTTGAAGAACGCCGCCTCGCGCGTGACGACCGCGACGCGCTCGAGCGGCGCCAGGACGCCGAGCGACGCGAGCGCTGCGCTCGCATGCGGCAGGACGTTGAGGCCGACGCCGAGCGGCCGCATCTCGGGCGCGGCCTCGAACACGCGGCAGGCGATGCCCGCCCGATGCAGCGCCAGCGCGAGGGTCAGGCCGCCGATGCCGGCGCCGACGATCGCGACCTCGTCGCGCGGCGGTGCTTCGCGAAGCTCGGCCACGATCGCGATCGCGTCTAAGGCGCCGCGAAGATCTCGCCGCAGCGTGACCTGCTGTGCTTGCCCTGCGCGTCGTAGCTGATGTCGACGTTCCTGATCCGGCCCGCCTTGTCGACGGTCAGGATCAGCCTGCAGATGCGCTCGTCCTGACCCTCCGGACCGGGCGGCGTCATGCCGAAGTCCGAGATCCACTTGTAGACGGTCGTGCTGTCGGCGACTTCGACGCGCGACGTGGGACGGCCGTAGCGATCGAAGAACTCGCTGACCGGCTTGCCGATGACGCGCTGCTCGATGATCGCCGTCGCTTCCTGGTTGGGCTTGAAGAGCTCGCAGCCGCCGACGGCGACGACGAGCACGGCGGCCGCGAGGGCACGGACGACAGTCGGGGAGCGGGTCACGTTGTTTCTCCTGTGGATGGCGATGATGCCCGCTCTGGGAAAACCCGCCGCTTGCGAGCGCCGCGGGCGCCGAATAATGGCCGGCCTCCCTTCGAAAGCCGCTGCGATGACCGCACTGATCGCCCGCCTCGCCTGCTCGCTCGCCGCCGTTGCCGGCCTCGCCCTCGCACCGGGGGTGCACGGCCAGGGCACGAACGCCGGCAAGCCGATGCACATCGTCGTCACGTTCACGCCGGGCGGGGCGCCCGACATCCTGGCGCGGCTCATCGGCGACAAGCTGAGCGTCGCCTGGAACCAGCCGGTGCTCATCGACAACAAGCCCGGCGCCGGCGGCAACACAGGTGCCGACTCGGTCGCCAAGGCGGCGCCCGACGGGCTGACGATCGTCGTCGGCACCGTGGGCACGCATGCCATCAACGGCGCGCTCTACGCCAAGATGCCGTACGACATGGTCAAGGATTTCGCGCCGGTCACGCTGCTGGCGACGACGCCAAACCTGCTCGTGATCAACAACGACGTGCCCGCCAAGACGCTGGCCGAGTTCATCGCCCTCGGCAAGCGCGAAGGCAAGATGACCTTCGCGTCCTCGGGCTCGGGAACGTCGATCCACGTTTCGGGCGAGCTCTTCAAGACGATGACG
Organism: Caldimonas sp.; assembly: GCA_035456045.1. Lineage (GTDB taxonomy): Bacteria > Pseudomonadota > Gammaproteobacteria > Burkholderiales > Burkholderiaceae_C > Schlegelella_A. The sequence goes on along the minus strand of DATIDZ010000391.1, from coordinate 3,772 downwards.
GGCATCGACATGACGCACGTGCCGTACAAGGGTCGCGCGACCGCGATCCCGGATCTGCTGGGCGGCCGCGTGACGATGATGTTCGACAACATGCCGTCAAGCCTGCCGCTCGTGAAGGAGGGCAAGCTGCGTGCGCTCGGCGTGACCAGCCTGAAGCGCTCGCCGGCGGCGCCGGAGATCCCGACCATCGCCGAGCAGGGGCTGCCCGGATTCGACGCGGTGTCGTGGTTCGCGCTGTTCGCGCCGGCGGGAACGCCGAGGCCGTTCATCGACCGCCTGCAGGCCGAAGTGAAGAAGATCCTCGCGTCGCCGGACGTCGCCAGGAAGCTGGCCGAGGCCGGCCTCGACGCCGTCGGCTCGACGCCGGACGAGCTGGCGGCCTACCAGCGCGCGGAGATCGCCAAGTGGGCCAAGGTCGTCAAGGACTCGGGCGCGAAGGTCGAGTGAAGGACTGACGCAAGCGCGCGGCCCGAGGGCCGCGCGGAGTGCGCGTGTCGACGCTACTGGTTCAGCAGGATCGACGCGATGATGCCGGTGGCAACGGCCACGAGCAGGTAGTCGCCGCCCGACTGCACCCACTGGTAGCCGCGAGGCGGCGCATACAGGTGGTGCCCGCGCCAATCGTCGACGACGTAGTGATGGGTCCGGTACTCGTACGGCACGCGATCACCGCGATACCAGGAGTGGCCCGGGCCCACGCCGCGCCCCTGCCCACGGTAGCCGCCCTCCCGGTAACCGTAGTTGCGGTACTCGTAGCCGCGGTTGTCGTAGGCGCGGTCGTAGCCGCGGTTGTCGTAGCCGCGGTCGTAGCCGCGGTCGTGACCGCGGTTGTCGACGCCGCGCGCTTCGCCGTGATAGTTCCGCTGGTCGGCCCGGTAGTCGCGCTCGCCGGTCCGGTACTGGCGGTTCAGGTCGGCACGGTAGTTCTCGTTGATGGCGCGAGCGTCGTTGCGCAGTTGCTCAGGGCTCTTGACGGGACCGTTGGGGTCCTGCCGTCCCTGTGCGGCATAGGCCTGCTCCTGAACGCCGCTCGTCTGCGCGAAGGCGCCGCTGCTCAGCGTGAGCGATGCGGCGGCGATCGCCGCGACGATTCGTGTGGTCTTCATCTCGAGCTCCTTTCATGGGGCATTGAGCCATGGTGGACCTGGCGGCGGGGCGATGCTGTAGGAGAAGCCGCCCCCGTCCCGTCAGGCTCGCCCTGGCGCGGTGCCGATGGTCGTTGGTCAGCGCCCGCTCGCACGCGGTTCCGCTCGACGGCGTTACCCAACGTAAAGAAGATGCGCTCGGCACCGACGCGAAGCGCTGCCCGCGCCGGACCTATCCTCTCGCTCGATGAATGAGCCGCCGCCGCTTTCGCGCTATCGCCAAAAGCGCAACTTCAAGGTCACGTCGGAGCCCGCCGGCGCCCCCGCCCGCGAGCGCGCCAATGGCAGAACCGACGGTGCGCAGGGGCTGCTGTCTTTCGTCGTGCAGAAGCACTGGGCGAGCCGGCTGCATTACGACTTTCGCCTTGAGCACGACGGCGTCCTGCTGAGCTGGGCCGTGCCGAAGGGCCCGTCCTACGACCCGTCGAAGATGCAGATGGCGATCCATGTCGAGGACCACCCGCTCGACTACGCGAGCTTCGAAGGGACGATCCCGCCGCGCCAGTACGGCGCCGGCACGGTGATCGTCTGGGACCGCGGCACGTGGGAGCCCGAAGGCGATCCGGCCGAAGGCATGGCCAGGGGCAAGCTCGTCTTTCGCCTCCACGGCGAGAAGCTCGCGGGCCTGTGGGAGCTGGTGCGGATCGCCAAGCCCGGCGACAAGCAGGAGGCGTGGATGCTGTTCAAGAAGAAGGACGCCTGGGCGCGGCCGGTCGCGGAGTACGACGTGATCACGGCGCTCCCCGACAGCGTCGTCGCCCGGCCGCTCGGCCTCGTCGAGGACCGCGAGAAGCGCGGCGCATCGGCGAGCGCGGCGGTGACCGTCGCCCCCACCGACGCGGACCTGGCGGCCGCGGTCGTCGCTGCGCTGCCCGCCAAGCTGCAGCCGCAGCTCGCGACGCTCGTCGCGACGCCGCCGGCGGGCGACTGGATCGTCGAGACCAAGTTCGACGGCTATCGGCTGATGGCGCGCATCGACAAGGGCAAGGCCCGGCTCATCACGCGCGGCGGCCACGACTGGACCGACAAGATGAAGCCGCTCGCCGCGGCGATCGAGTTGCTCGGCATCGCCTCGGCGTGGCTCGACGGCGAGATCGTCGTGATGAACGACGACGGCCTGCCCGATTTCAACGCGCTGCAGAACGCGATCGACAACGCGTCGAGCGAATCGATCGAGTACTTCGTGTTCGACCTTCCGTTCCACGGCGGCCGCGACCTGCGCAAGGTGCCGCTGCGCACGCGTCGTGCGCTGCTCGCCGGCCTGCTCGCCGAGGCGCCGAGCGACCGCGTCCGGCTCAGCCAGTCGTTCCCCGCCACGCCGGCGCAGATGCTCGAGGCGGCGCGCACGATGCAGCTCGAGGGCATCATCCTCAAGCGTCCCGACGCGCCGTACGTGTCGCAGCGCAGCGAGACCTGGCTGAAGCTGAAGTGCGCGCTGCGCCAGGAGTTCGTGATCTGCGGCTTCACCGATCGCAACGGCGCGCGCGGCGAGGTCGGCAGCCTCTTCCTCGGCACCTGGGACCAGGGCGCGCTGGTCTACGCCGGCAACGTCGGCACCGGCTGGAACGCGCGCATGGCTCGCGACCTGCACGTCCGCCTCGTCGCGCTCGAGACGCCGACGCCGACCCTCGCCGTCGATGCGATCGCGCCCGGCCGATGGTCGCGGCGCAGCGCCGGCGGCGAGCGCTGGGTGCGGCCGGAGCTCGTCGCCGAGGTGTCGTTCCGCGAGTGGACGCCCGACGGCCACATCCGCCATGCCGTGTTCGTCGCCCTGCGCCTCGACAAGCCCGCGCGCGAGGTCACGCGCGAGGTCGCCGCCGCCACGACCGGCCCGGCGCCGGCCGCTGCGCCGACCTCGAGCGTCAAGGTCAGCAATCCGGACCGCGTGATCGATCCGTCCACCGGCATCACGAAGGTCACGCTGGTGCGCTACTACGAGAGCATCGCCGAGCGCATCCTTCCGCACCTGCGCGATCGGCCGGTCTCGCTGGTTCGCGCGCCGGACGGCGTCACCGGCGAGCTGTTCTTCCAGAAGCACCCCGAGACGCGCGTGCCCGGCCTGCGTGAGCTCGATCCGAAGCTCTGGCCCGGCCATGCGGCGATGCTCGCCGTCGACGACGTCGATGCGCTCGTCTCGGCGGCGCAGATGAACACGATCGAGTTCCATACCCTGAACTCGACGACGCACCGGATCGACCACCCGGACCGCGTCATCTTCGACCTCGATCCGGGCGAAGGCGTGGCCTGGCCGAAGATCCAGGAAGCGGCGCTGCTGATGCGGGCGATGCTCACCGAGCTCGGCCTCGCCAGCTGGCTGAAGACGAGCGGCGGCAAGGGCCTGCACGTCGTCGTGCCGCTCGCGCCCGAGCTGCACTACGACGTCGTCAAGGACTTCGCGCAGGCGATCGTGACGCATTTGGCGAAAGCGATCCCCGAGCGCTTCGTCGCCAAGAGCGGCGGCAGCAACCGCGTCGGCCGGATCTTCATCGACTACCTGCGCAACGGCGCCCGCCAGACGACGGCGGCGGCGTTCTCGGCGCGCTCGCGCCCCGGCCTTGGCGTCTCGATGCCGGTCGCGTGGGAGCAGCTGATGACGCTGAAGGGCGGCGCCCAGTGGACGATCGCGA
>DATIDZ010000390.1:0-5992 GCA_035456045.1 Caldimonas sp. | reverse complement strand
CGCAACGGGTTCTCGTTGGCGTCGACCTCGAGCCAGCTGTTCTCGCGCGCGCGGGCCGCGAGCACGTGCGCCGAGGCGAGCAGGCCGATGCCGGCGCCGAGGTAGTGCGGGCAGTGGCGCAGGCCCGCCGCGCCGATGCGGTCGATCACGCCGAGCACGCCCGACACGCCGCCCCACTTCGCGAGGTCGGGCTGGACGACGCTGACCGCGCGCGACGCGATGAGCGCGTCGAAGGCGTCGGCGCCGATCATGTTCTCGCCCGCGGCGAGCGGGATCGTGCACGCCGCGGCGAGGCGCTGCCACTCGTGCCACGGCCGGTCCGCGCGCAGCGGCTCCTCGAGCCAGCCCGGCGCCAGCTCGGCGAGGCGCCGCGCCATCGCGATCGCGGCATCGAGGTCCCACGCCTGGTTGGCATCGACCATGACGGCGGCGCCCTCGCCCGCGGCCGCGCGCACGGCGGCGAGGTTGTCGAGGTCGCGTCGTTCGCCGAAGCCGACCTTCAGCTTGAACGCCGTGTGGCCGGCCTCGCGCAAGGCCGCGACCGTCTCGCCCGCGCCCTCGGGATTGATGCCGCTCGCGTACACCGGCACGTCGCCGCTCGCTCGCGTGGCCGCAGGCGCATCGGCGTCCGCGCGAAGATGACGCCAGAGCGGCAAGCCGGCACGGCGCGCCGCGAGGTCGTGGAGCGCGGTGTCGACGCCGGCGATCGCCTGCGCGATCGGCCCGGGCTCGCCCGACTGGATCGCGAGCACGGCGGTGCGTGCCGAGAGCTCGTCGAACGCCGCTCGCGGCGACGCGAAGGCGCGGCCCGCGAGGAGCGGCGCCAGCACCGTCTCGATCAGGCGCGCGCGGTGCTCGGCACCGCACGACGGGAAGTTGCACCACGCCTCGCCCCAGCCGAACGCGCCCTCGCGGTCTTCGACGCGAACGAGCACCGCGGGACGGTCGTGCATGACGCCGAACGAGGTTCGCACGGGCACCTGTACCGGCCAGCGCAGCACGTGCACCTCGACGCGAGCGATGCGAAGCGGCTCCGAGCGGTGGCTATCCCGGGTGGCGAGGGGCATTCGGCTGCGCTATAAAGGGATGGTCGATAGTACGTTTGTCACTTTGCAGCCGCAAGCGCACAACCCCCTGCAACGCGCCGCCCTGATCGCCGCGCCGTGGCTCGCGATCGTCGTCCTCTGGTACGCGGTGCGGGCGAGCGGCCTCGTCAACCCGTCGCTCGTCCCGGCGCCGCACGCGGTGCTCGCCAAGTTCGTCGAACTCGCCCGGGACCGGCTCGGGCTCGACATCTGGATGTCGACGCGGCGCGTCTTCGTCGGCGTCTTCCTCGGCGTGCTCGTCGCCGTGCCGGTCGGCTTCGCGATCGGCTGGTACCGGAGCGTTCGCACGTTCGTCGACCCGCTCATCAACTTCTTCCGCGCATTGCCGCCGATCGCGCTGATCCCGCTCGTCATCGTCTACTTCGGCATCGGCGAGGCGGCCAAGACGGTGATCCTGTTCTACGCCTCGTTCTTCGCCGGCGTGATCGTGATGGTCGAGGGCATCGGGCAGATCAGCCCGATCTACGTCCGCGTCGCCCGCACGCTCGGCGCGACCGATGCCGAGATCTTCGCCAAGGTGATCGTTCCGCTCACGGTGCCGCACATCCTCACGGCGATCCGCGTCGCGCTCGGCGTCGCCTGGGCGACGCTGGTCGCCTCCGAGCTGATCGCCGCGCAGCAGGGCCTCGGCGCGCTGATCCAGAACGCGTCGTCGTTCTTCCAGCTCGACATCATCTACGTCGGCATCATCTGCATCGGCCTGATCGCGCTGGCGATGGACCTGGCGCTTCGCTTCGCGACGCGCCGGCTCGTCGCCTGGCAGGACCGGATCGCCTGAGACGTGGACATGTCCCCACGCTGTCTGCGTTCGCTGCCGCCAGAGGGGGCGCGTCAGTGCCTGGGGGCGGCCCGGCGGTACTGACATGGCGACGCAGATCGACACCCTGCCGATGATCAGCCTCATGAGCGACGTCGTTCGCCTGAGCTTCGAGGACGTCGGCGTCGATTTCCCGACGGCCTCGGGCCCGATGACCGTCGTCGACGGCGTCGACCTCGAGATCCGGCAGGGCGAGTTCGTCTCGATCATCGGCCCGTCGGGGTGCGGCAAGACGACGCTGCTCAACATCGTGGGCGGCTTCGTCAAGCCGACGCGCGGGCAGGTGCTGCTCGACCACGAGCCGGTGAAGGGGCCCGGTCCCGATCGCGGCGTCATCTTCCAGGAGTACGGCGTCTTTCCCTGGCTGACGGTGCGCGGCAACATCGAGTTCGGCCTCGGCCTGCGCGCCAACGGCCGCAATGCCGGGCAGCGCGCCGCGATCGTCGAGCGCTACCTGACGCTGATGGGACTCAAGGACTTCGCCGACCACCATCCCAAGCACCTGTCCGGCGGCATGCGCCAGCGCCTCGCGCTCGCCCGCGCCTACGCGGTCCAGCCCGAATTCCTCCTCATGGACGAGCCGTTCGGCGCGCTCGACGCGCAGACGCGCACCGCCATGCAGGACCTGCTGCTGCACGTGCTCGCCACCGAAGGCAAGACGGTGCTGCTGGTCACCCATTCGGTCGACGAGGCGATCTACCTGTCTTCGCGGATCGTCGTCGTCACGGCGCGGCCGGCGCGGGTGCGGACGATCATCGACGTGCCGTTCTCGTACCCGCGCCAGGAGTCGGTGCACGAGGATCACCGCTTCGCCGAGCTGCGCGCGCGCATCCGCGAGCTGGTGATGGAAGAGTACGAGGCGCAGGCGAAGCAGGCGGTGCCCGCGGCGGTTCGCTAGCGGGCGAACGCGATCGCCCATCGCCGCAAGAGGGACCGCGCAAATCACAGATCAAGGATCACCACAGGAGACACCATGACCCTTCGCCGAAGAACCGTTCTTCAGGCCGGCGCCGCCGCCGGCACCGCCGCCGTCGCGACATCGCTCGCCGGCTTCGCCGCCAATGCCTTCGCGCAGGCGCGCACGAAGCTGCGCGTCGGCTACCTGCACACGCCCGCGGTCGACGGCCAGATCTGGCTCGGCCAGCAATCGGGCGCGTGGACGAAGCGCGGGCTCGACCTCGAGCTGATCCAGTTCACGACCGGCCTCGAGCTATTCCAGGCCATGATCGGCGGCAGCCTCGACGTGCTGTCGACCGGCGCCGTCGTCTCCAACTTCCCGGCGCGCGGCCAGGGCCGCGTCTTCCTGCTCAACAACATCGAGTACGCGACCGCGCAGCTCTGGGTCCGCGACGACGCCGTCAAGTCGGTCGCCGACCTCAAGGGCAAGCAGATCGCGACGACCACCGGCACCACGGCGCATGTCTTCCTCGACCGTGCCTTGCGGTCGGCCAAGCTCGACCCGACGAAGGACGTGCAGATCGTCAACCAGCGCATGGCCGAGGCGGTGACGTCGTTCGTCTCGGGGGCCGTGCCTGCGGTCGCACTCTGGGTGCCGTTCGACCAGACGGTGAAGCAGAAGGTCCCGAACGCGCGCAAGGTCGTCGACGCGTCGGCGTTCTTCCCCGAGGCGGCGATCATGGGCGGCTGGGCCGCGCGCAACGACTTCTACGACGCCAACAAGCCGGCGCTGACGTCGCTGGTGGCCGGCTGGGTCGAGGTCAACGATGCGATGCTCGCCAACTTCGACAGCGCGGCCGAGACGCTGCAGAAGACGCAGTACAAGGACGTGCCGCTCGCCGACTTCCGCGAGTCGATGAAGTTCTCGAAGTACTACACGTCGGCGGAATGGCGCAAGCTCTACGCCGACGGCACCGCGACCAAGTGGCTGCAGCAGGTGACCGACTTCTTCGCCGTCGCCGGCAACATCGCCAGCCCGGTGCCGGCGGCGAAGTACTTCGATCCGCAGCTGTACCTGCAGACGGTCAAGGCCTGACGCGGAAAGACCATCGCCATGGCCACCAACGCCGGCTACGACTACATCGTCGTCGGCGCCGGCTCGGCGGGTTGCGTGCTCGCCAACCGGCTCTCCGCCGATCCGGCGTGCCGGGTGCTCCTCGTCGAGGCGGGCCGCGACGCGCGCCACTTCTGGCTCCGCCTGCCGGTCGGCTACTTCCGCTCGATCTATGACCCGCGCTTCTCGTGGCAGTTTCCGCTCGAGCCCGAGGCCGCGACCGGCTCGCGCCAGGTCGCCTGGCCGCGCGGCAAGGCGCTGGGCGGCTCGAGCGTCATCAACGGGCTGCTCTACATCCGCGGCCAGCCTGCGGACTTCGACGACTGGGTTGCCGTCAACGGCGCGACCGGCTGGAGCTACCGCGAGGTGCTGCCGTTCTTCAAGCGCTCGGAAGCGTACGAAGGCGGCGCGAGCGAGTGGCACGGCGCGAGCGGCGAGCTCGGCGTCTCCGACCTGCGCAACGATCACCCGTACTGCGACGCGTGGCTCGCCGCCGGCGCCCAGGCCGGCTACCCGCTGACCGACGACTTCAACGGCGCGCGGCCCGACGGCCTCGGCCGCTACCAGCTGACGCTGCGCGGCCGCTGGCGCTGCGATGCGGCGACGGCGTTCCTCGCGCCGGTGCGTGCACGGCCGAACCTGACGATCGCGACCGACGCGAACGTCACGCGCATCCTTGTGGACGCGGGGCAGGCGCGCGCGATCGAATGGATCGAGCGCGATGCGGCCGGCACGCCGCGCGGCGGCGAGCGCAAGGTCGCGCACGCCGACGTCGAAGTCATCGTCGCCGCCGGTGCGCTGCAATCGCCGCAGCTGCTCCAGCTCTCGGGCATCGGCCCGGCGGCGCTGCTGCGCCGCCATGGCATCGACGTCGTCGCCGATTCGCCCGACGTCGGGCGCAACCTGCAGGACCATTACCAGGCGCGCGTGATCGTCAAGCTGAAGGAGAAGCGCTCGCTCAACGACGACGTGCGCAATCCGCTTCGCCTGGCGCAGATGGGCGCGCAGTGGCTGTTCCGTCAGCGCGGGCCGCTGACGGTGGGCGCCGGCCAGGTCGGCGGCCTCGTCGCGACCGAGCACGCGCGCGGCGGCCGCGCCGACGTGCTCTTCAACGTGATGCCGCTCTCGGTCGACAAGCCGGGCGATCCGCTGCACCGCTTCTCGGGCTTCTCGGCGTCGGCGGCGCAGTGTCGGCCGGAGTCGACCGGCAGCGTCGAGATCGCGAGCGCCGATCCGCTCGCGCCGCCGCGCATCCGCGCCGGCTACCTCACCGATCCGCGCGATGCGAAGGTCCTCGTCGCGGGGCTCGGCATCCTGCGCGAGATCTACGCGCAGCCGGCGTTTCGCGGCCTCGTCACCGGCGAGGAGTACCTGCCCGGCAACGACGTGACGACGCCGGCCGCGCTCGAGGCGTTCGCGCGCGCCAAGGGCGGCACCGTGTTCCATCCGGCCGGCACCTGCCGCATGGGCGGCGACGACGGTGCCGTCGTCGACGCTCGCCTGCGCGTTCGCGGCGTCGAGCGCCTGCGCGTAATCGACGCGTCGGTCATGCCGCGCGTCGTCTCGACCAACACCAACGCGGCGGCGATCATGATCGGCGAGAAGGGCGCTGCGCTCGTGCGCGAGGATGGCGCCGGTCGAGCGGCCCGCGCGCGCGCCGGCGAGGCAACCGCGGCGTGATCCTCGACAACGCCCAGGCGCCGCTCTACGTCCAGCTCGCCGACCTGTTCCGCCAGCGCATCGTCAAGGGCGTCTGGAAGCAGGGCGAGAAGCTGCCGTCGCTCGAGCAGCTCGTCGCCGAGTTCGACGTCGCCCGCGTCACGGTGCGCCAGGCGGTCGAGCGGCTGACGCGTGACGGCCTGGTCTCGCCGCAGCGCGGCCGCGGCACCTTCGTCACCGGCGCGCCGAGCAACGACCGGTGGCTGCGCGTCGAGACGTCGCTGCGAAGCCTCGCCGAGGTGTACCGCGATACCCAGCCGACGATCCTCAACATCGACGAGTCGACGCGCAGCCCGCGCCTCGACAAGAGCGACGGCGTGGCCGCGCCGAAGTACGTCT
>DATIDZ010000389.1:0-2622 GCA_035456045.1 Caldimonas sp. | reverse complement strand
CGTCGTCTACGAGTTCGGGCAGATCAAGGAAGTGATCCAGGAGCCGGGGCTGAAGTGGAAGCTGCCGCCGCCGTTCCAGAACGTCGCTTTCCTCGACCGCCGCATCCAGACGCTCGACAGCCCGGAGACGCGGCCGATCTTCACCGCCGAGAAGAAGAGCCTGGTGATCGACTGGCTCGTCAAGTGGCGCGTCACCGATCCGCGCCAGTTCATCCGCAACAACGGCGCCGACATCCGCCACCTCGAGACCCGGCTGTCGCCGATCGTCCATGCGGCGATCAACGAGGAGGTCACCAAGCGCACCGTCGGCGGCGTGCTGTCGACCGAGCGCGACAAGGTCATGCAGGACGTTCGCAACCGCCTCACCGACGATGCCAAGTCGTTCGGCATCGAGGTCCTCGACGTCCGCATCAAGCGGGTCGACTTCGTCGGCAACATTACCGAGTCGATCTACAGCCGGATGGCGTCCGAGCGCAAGCAGGTCGCCAACCAGCTGCGCGCGACCGGTGCCGCCGAGGGCGAGAAGATTCGCGCCGATGCCGACCGCCAGCGCGAGGTCATCGTCGCCGAGGCCTATCGCGACGCGCAGAAGGTCAAGGGCGACGGCGACGCGAAGGCGTCGGCGATCTTCGCCGACTCGTTCGGCCGCGATCCGCAGTTCGCGCAGTTCTATCGCAGCCTCGAGGCGTATCGGGCGAGCTTCCGCAACAAGTCGGACGTGATGGTCGTCGACCAGAGCGGCGACTTCTTCAAGTCGATGCGGGGCCCGAGCGCGCCGGCGGCCGTTGCGCGACCGGCTGCGACGCCGGCGGCGCCGCCGCGGAAATAGCGGTTGGGGTCGGTCGCGTTCTGGGACGTGGCCCTCAGCGCCGTCGCGCTGATGCTGGTCGCCGAAGGACTGCTGCCGTTCATCAGCCCCCTTTCGTGGCGTCGCATCTTCGAGCACGCGCTGCAGATGAGCGACGGCCAGATCCGCTTCCTCGGTCTCGTCAGCGTCTTCGCGGGGCTGGCGATGCTGCTGGTCTTCTGGTCCTGAGCCGGCACGCGTCGCTGGGGCGGCGCGCGCCGGCGCCAACGCCCGCTCGACCGCAGCGCCGCCCCGGCGGGTCGGCCCCGTACAATTTGGTTTTTAACAAGCGGCGTTTTCGCATGTCCTCTGCCTGGCTCTTGCCGGAGCACATCGCCGATGTCCTTCCGGCGCGGGCCCGGCACATCGAAGCCCTGCGCCGCGGTCTGCTCGACGCCGCCGCCGGTTTCGGCTTCGAGCTGGTCATCCCGCCGATGCTCGAGCACATCGAGTCGCTGCTGTCGGGCACCGGCCACGCGCTCGACCTGCAGACCTTCAAGCTCGTCGACCAGCTGAGCGGCCGCACGCTCGGCCTGCGTGCCGACAGCACGCCGCAGGCTGCGCGGATCGACGCCCACATGCTCAACCGCAGCGGCGTCGTTCGCCTGTGCTACTGCGGTCCCGTTCTGCATGCGCGGGCAGCAGGCGCCGGCTCGACCCGCGAGCCCCTCCAGTTCGGGGCCGAGATCTACGGGCACGAGGGCCTCGCCGCCGACATCGAGATCCTCGAGCTGATGCTCGAGTGCCTCCAGGTCGCCGCGATCGAGGACGTCGTCGTCGACCTGGCCGACGCGCGCATCGTCCGCGCGGTGCTCGCCGGCGTGCCGGTCGACGCCACCCGCCTCGACGCGGTCTACGCCGCGCTCGCGGGCAAGGACGCCGCCGAGATCCGCTCGCTCAGCGCCGGCTTTCCCGAGCCGGCGCGGCAGGGGCTCGAGGCGTTGATCGGCCTCTATGGTGACGACGCCGTCCTCGACGAGGCCGAGCGCGTCCTGCCGGGGCGCGCGGGCATCGCCAGCGCGCTCGCCGACCTGCGCCAGCTCGCGGCGTCCGCCCGCCGCGGCCATCCCCGCGCCCGCGTCGGCTTCGACCTGGCCGATTCGAGCGGCTACGCCTACTACAGCGGCTCCCGCTTCGCCGCCTACGCGCGCGGCGCGAGCGACGCGATCGCGCGCGGCGGCCGCTACGACGAGGTCGGTGCGATCTTCGGGCGCAACCGGCCCGCGGTCGGCTTCGGCCTCGACGTCAAGGACCTGGCCATGCTCACGCGGCCGCCGACGGCCCCGGAGCCGATCCGCGCACCGCTCTTCGACGACGCGGCCTTGCGCAGCGCCGTGCGCGATCTGCGCGCGAGCGGCGAGGTCGTCGTCGTCGAGCTCGGGGGCGCTGCCGGCGCTGTCTCTCCCGGTCGCAGGCTGGTCGAGACAGGCGGCCGCTGGACCGTCGCGCAGCGCTGAAGCGGCGCTTGCGCGCTCACTCGTCTTTCACTCCCTGCACCAGGACCCCGGCATGAACGCGATTTCCGAGACGACCTCGACGGCGGACGGCTCCGGCCGCAACGTCGTCGTCGTCGGCACGCAGTGGGGCGACGAAGGCAAGGGCAAGGTCGTCGACTGGCTCACCGACCACGCGCAGGCGGTGGTGCGGTTCCAGGGCGGCCACAACGCGGGCCACACGCTGGTCATCAACGGCGTGAAGACCGCGCTGCACCTGATCCCCAGCGGCATCATGCGGCCGGGCGTGAAGTGCTACATCGGCAATGGCGTCGTGCTGTC
>DATIDZ010000388.1:0-2449 GCA_035456045.1 Caldimonas sp. | reverse complement strand
GGTCGGGCACTGGGTGCGCGCCCGTGATGAGGTCGGTGGCGTCCTGCTTGCGCCGGTTCGGCCGCGTCCGCGGGTGGATGCGTTCGCGGACAAGATCGAGGAGTGGGTGGAGCGCTCGCGCGGCAAGGTCCGTGCCGACGCGGCGCACCAGAAGCTCGTGGTGATGGGCTATCAGGGGTCGGAGCGCACGACGCGTCGTGCGGTCGCCGACGCGAAGCGCCGGTGGCGGGCTGAGCACGGCCGCCGCACGCGGCCGTGGATTCCGGAGCCGGGGCTGTGGATGCAGTGGGACTATGGCGACGGGCCGGTGGTCGCCGGGCGCGTGACGGTGTTGTTCTGTGCGTGGCTGGCGTGGAGCCGGTTCCGGGTGGTGCTGCCGTTGTGGGACCGCACGATGCCGAGCGTGGTGATGTCGCTCGACAGGGCGCTGCGCGTGTTCGGCGGCGCGCCGACCTACGCGCTGACCGATAACGAGCGCACCGTTACGATCGATCACGTGGCGGGGATCGCGGTCCGCAATCCGCGGATCGTGTCGGTCGGCCGCCATTACGGGATGACGATCGCGACCTGCGTGCCAGCGGACCCGCAGAGCAAGGGCGGCAGCGAGGCAACTGTCAGGATCGCCAGGGCCGATCTGGTGCCCACGGATCACAATCTGCGCGGCGAATACGAGGATTTCGGCGAGCTCGAGCGCGAGTGCGAGGCGTTCTGCGACCGCGTCAACGCGCGCGAGCACCGGATCACGCGGCGGCCGCCGGCGGTGATGCTGGCCGAGGAGCGCGAGCGGCTGCACCGGCTGCCGCAGCTGCCGCACACGATCTGTTTCGGCCAGACGCGGCGGGTGTCCTGGCAGTCGACGATCAGCGTCGGCGGCGCGATCTACTCGGTTCCGTCGACGCTGGTTGATGAGCGCGTGTGGGCGCGCGCTGACGGCTCAGAGCTCGTTGTCGTCCATGCCGACGGCGCGCAGGGGCCGCGCGAGGTCGCGCGTCACGCGCTGACGACGCCGGGCCGGCCGAGCATCCGCGAGGAGCACTATCCGCCGCGGCCGGCGGGCGCGCTTGAGCGTAAGCCCAGAGCACGCTCGGCCGACGAGCAGGCGTTTCTTGCGATCGGGCCGGGCGCGGAGCGGTGGCTGATCGCGGCCGCCGCCGCGGGCACGACGAAGCTGCGGCGCAAGCTCGCCGAGGCCGTCGCACTGGCCAAGCTCCATGGCGCCGAGACTGTCGAGCAGGCGCTCGTCGTCGCCGCCGACGCCGACCGGTTCGGCGACGGTGACCTGGCCGCGATCCTCGCGCATCGCGGCGCGCAGGTGATCGCGTTCCCCGCCCACGCATCCGAGGAACGCTCGCTGCAGCGCTCCACGCGCGCCTGGGAGGGCTTCGGCGCATGACGGTCAAGACGCCCGAGCCGCCAGCGCTGCCGATCGAGGTCGACCGGCTGCTGCGTCGGCTGCGCATGCCCTATGTCCGGCGCGCCGCGCCCGAGGTGCTCGCGACCGCGACCGCGCAGCGCTGGGAGCCCGCCGAGGTGCTCAGGGTGCTGCTGGCCGAGGAGGCCGCGGGCCGTGATCGCGCGACGATCGCGATGCGTCGCCGCCAGTCCGGGCTGCCGGCCGGCAAGACCTTCGACGCCTGGGACGAGGACGCCTCGCCGATCCCCAAGCCCACCCAGCGCGCGCTGCGCACGCTGGAGTGGATCGAGCGGGCAGAGGCACTTTGTGTCTGCGGTCCCAGCGGGACCGGCAAGTCGCATCTGGTCGAGGCGCTCGGCCACCTCGCGATCGATCGCGGCAAGACCGTCGCCTGGCACACGCTCGAGAGCCTGGCCGTGATGCTGCGCCGCCACCGCGCCGACGACAGCGTCTCCAAGGCGATCGGTCGGCTGATCCGCGCCGACGTGATCGTCATCGACGACATCGGCATGCTCCCCGTCGCCCCCGACGCCGCCGAAGCGCTCTTCCGCGTCGTCGACGCCGCCTACGAGAAACGCTCGATCGCCCTGACCTCGAACATCCACCCCGCCGGCTTCGACGAGCTGATGCCCAAGACGCTCGCGACCGCGACCGTCGACCGCCTGCTGCACCACGCGCACGTCCTGATCACCGACGGCACCGATAGCTACCGGCTCGCCCAGGCGACCGCCGGCAAGGGGGTGACGCCCCTGGCCTAAGACTCACGCAACGCGCTATCGCCGCTCCGCCTCGCCCAACGGGCTCGGCTCCGCGTCGACAGCGCGTTGGGGAGATCCAATGGCCACCAGTGGGGAGAAATCATGTCCGCCAGTGGGGAGAACCGATGGCCGCCACTGGGGAGAAACCGATGGCCGTTGACAGAGCCGACCGCCTGCGTGAGACCGATCGGCGCTCCATTGCCAGGTGGGGCTGAAGTGACGGTCAGCGTCGCGCGCCGACGGCTACTCAGCCGGCGCCGGCGGTCTCCAAGACCTC
>DATIDZ010000387.1:0-17474 GCA_035456045.1 Caldimonas sp. | reverse complement strand
GGCCGAGGAGCGCGGCATGACGCTCATCCCGCCGTACGACCATCCGGACGTCATCGCCGGCCAGGGCACCGCTGCCAGGGAGCTCATCGACGAGGTCGGCGCCCTCGACGCGCTCTTCGTCTGCCTCGGCGGCGGCGGACTGCTCGCCGGCTCGGCGCTCGCGACGCGAGCGCTCGCGCCGGCATGCCGGGTTTACGGCGTCGAGCCCGAGGCGGGCAACGATGGCCAGCAGTCGTTCCGCAGCGGCCGCATCGTCACGATCGAGACGCCGCGCACGATCGCCGATGGCGCGCAGACCCTGCACCTCGGCGAGCACACGTTTCCG
Organism: Caldimonas sp.; assembly: GCA_035456045.1. Classification (GTDB taxonomy): domain Bacteria; phylum Pseudomonadota; class Gammaproteobacteria; order Burkholderiales; family Burkholderiaceae_C; genus Schlegelella_A. The sequence continues at coordinate 17,149 of DATIDZ010000387.1, read as the reverse complement.
ATCATCCGCCGGGACGTCACCGACATCTTCACGGCGACCGACGCCGAGCTTGTCGCGGCGATGCGCTTTTTCGCCGAGCGCATGAAGATGATCGTCGAGCCGACCGGCACGCTCGGCTTCGCCGCGGCGCGAAGGATGCGGTCCGAGCTGGCGGGACAGCGGGTCGGCGTGCTGGTCAGCGGCGGCAACATCGACCTGTCGCGCTTTGCCGAGCTCGTCGGCGCGACGCAGGGCTGAGCGAAGACGCGTCGGACGGCGTTTGCGTCCGCGACACGCCGCCCTATACTGACTTCGGCCAGCCTGCCCGTCGGATCGACGGGTCTTCCGAGGACGGATGCACTTGCAGATTGCCACGCGCCAGGTCGCCGACGCGGTCATCGCGATGCCCGTGGGTCGCATCGACCATCGAAGCGCGGCGGAGTTCGAGGCGGCGCTGACGCCGCTCGTCGCGGCGGCCGCGGCTGCCAAGGGCGCGCTCGTGCTCGACTTCTCCGGCATCGAGTACATCAGCAGCGTCGGCCTGCGCGTCCTCATGATCGCCGCCAAGAAGATGCGCGAGCGTGAAGCGCCCCTTCTCGTCGCCGCCGTGCAGAGCGTGGTCGCGGAGATCTTCGCCATCAGCCGCTTCGACCGCATCCTCACGGTCACGGCGACGCTCGACGATGCGATGGCGCTGTGCTCTCCCGCCGCGCTCGCCGCTTACCGCAGCGCGGGCTCGGCGCCGGCCGCATGAAGCGCGTGCGGTTCTGGGGCACCCGCGGCTCGCTGCCCGTGGCCCTGACTGCGCGCGACGTCAGGGAAAAGCTGCTCGGGGCGCTGCGCGCCGCGCGCGGCCGCGAGCTCGCCAGCGACTCCGACCTGGAATCGATCCTCGACGGCCTGCCCTTCGCCGCGGCCGGCACGTACGGCGGCCACAGCTCGTGCGTTCAGCTCGAGACCGGCGGCCCCGAGTTCATGGTCTGCGACATGGGCAGCGGACTGCGGCCGTTCGGACAGGCGGCGACCGCCCGGCGCAACGGCGTCCCGCAGACGTTCCACATCTTCATGTCGCACCTGCACTGGGACCACATCATGGGTCTCCCGTTCTTCGTGCCGGCGTTCATCCCCGGGAATCGCGTCGTGATCTACGGCAGCCATGACGAGCTCGAGTCGGCGTTGCGGCGCCAGCAGGACAAGCCGTCGTTCCCGGTCGACTTCTCGATCTTCGGCGCGACGCTCGAGTTCGTGCACCTCGAGCCGGGCCGCACGCACGAGATCGCGGGCGTCGCGGTGACGTCGATGCTGCAACGGCACGCGGGCGACTCGTACGGCTACCGATTCGAGGCGCAGGGAAAGGTGGTCGTGTACTCGACCGACTCCGAGCATCCGCTGGCGCAGCCCGAGCACGCCGAGCGCTTCATCCGCTTCTTCGAGGGTGCCGACGTCGTCATCTTCGATGCGATGTACTCGCTCGCCGACGCCATCTCGGTCAAGGCCGACTGGGGTCACTCGAGCAACATCGTCGGCGTCGAGCTGTGCCAGATGGCGGGGGCGCGCCACCTCTGCCTCTTCCATCACGAGCCGGTTTTCGACGACGCCGCCATCGACGCCGTCCTCGCGGAGACCCGGCGCCTCGAGGAGATCACGCGCGGCTCGACTCGCCTGCATGTCAGCGCCGCCTACGACGGGATGGAAATAGCGCTGTGACGCCGCGCGCCGAGCGCAGGGCGACGGCGGGCTGGATCGATCGCGTCGGGCTCGTCGGCATCGTCCTGAGCGTCGTCTTCGCGGCGCTGACGTGGCTGCAGCCGGCGTGGGCCGATCGCCTGCAGTCGGCCTGGTTCGACGCCTACCAGTCGCTGGCGCCGCGCCAGGTCAGCGTGCTTCCGGTCACGGTCGTCGAAATCGACCAGAGGAGCCTCACTGCCGTCGGCCAGTGGCCGTGGCCGCGAACGCAGCTGGCCCGGCTCGTGGACACGCTCAAGCGCGCCGACGCGGCGGCGATCGGCCTCAACGTGCTGATGCCGGAAGCCGATGCGCTGTCGCCCGAGCGGCTGCTGGCGGATTCGACGCTGCAGGACCGGTCGGTGGTCGCAGCGCTTCGAAGCCTGCTCTCCAACGACGCCGTGCTCGCCGCTGCGCTTGCCTCGGCGCCGACGGTGCTGGCGTTCGTCGCCACGGCCGATCTGTCGCGGACGCCGTTGCGAGCGCCGCCCGTCCTGGTCCAGGCCAAGCGCGGCACCGCCGAAGGCGCCGAGCTCTCGGTCATCCACCACGTCGGCGCGCTGACCAGCATCGACGAGCTGAACAGCCAGGCCAGCGGCTGGGGCCTGATCTCGTCCGACACCACGCGGGGCATCGTCCGACGGATCCCGCTCGTCGCGAGCATCCAGGGCACGCTCGTGCCGACGCTCGCGGTCGACATGCTGCGCGTCGCTTACGGCGCGCCGACGATCCGCCTGACGGCGGCGGCCGGGTCGCCGACCGGCCTCAGCGTCGGACCGACGCGGGTGCCGACCGAGGCGGACGGGGCGGTGCGCGTCTACTACTCCCGGCATCGCGCCGACCGCTTCGTGTCGGCGATCGATGTCCTCGAAGACCGGGTCGACCCGGCGCTCCTGAGCAAGCAGATGGTGCTGATCGGCCTGACCGCGCTGGGCCTGCAGGACATCCAGGACACGCCCATCGGCGAGCGCATGTCGGGCAGCGAGATCCAGGCGCAGCTTCTCGAGAACCTGCTCGACGGCACGCTGCTGCACCGGCCGCGCTGGGCGCCGGCGCTCGAGGCACTCCTCGTCCTCATGTGCGGCCTGATGCTCGTGTGGGCGATGCGCCGCCTGCACCCGCTCAGCGCAGCGTTGCTGATGCTCGTCGTCGCCGCCGTGTGGGTGCTCGCGGCGTTCGGCGTGTACCGCACCCAGCGCGTGCTGCTCGACGCAGCGACGCCCAGTGTGTACCTTCTGCTGATCTTCGGCGTGCTGCTCGTGCTCTCGCTGGCCGAGGCGACGCGCCAGCGCCGGTCGCTCGAACGGGTGGTCCAGGGCCAGCGCGAGCGGACCGCGCGCATCGCCGGCGAGCTCGAGGCCGCGCAGCGGATCCAGACCGCGAGCCTGCCGCGACCCGACCTGCTGCGCGGCGACGAGCGCGCCGACCTGTACGCCGCGTTGACGCCGGCACGCGAGGTCGGCGGCGACCTGTACGACTACTTCATGCTCGACGAGGACCGGCTGTTCCTGTTGATCGGCGACGTCGCCGGGAAGGGACTCTCCGCATCGATCTTCATGGCCGTCAGCAAGGCGCTGTACAAGGGCCTGATGATCCGCACGCCGGGTGCTGACATCGGCGCGATCATGACCGCGGCCAACGCCGAGGTGTCGCGCGACAACGTCGAGATGCTCTTCGTCACCGTGTTCGCGGCGATCCTCGACCTGCACAGCGGCGAGCTCGACTACTGCAACGCCGGCCACGAGAACCCGCTGCTGATCCGACCGGGCAGCGCAGGCTCGGAACGCATCGCCGACGGCGACGGTCCGCCGCTCTGCGCGATGAGCGACTTCGACTATCGAAGCGCCCACCGCCTCCTGGCGCCCGGCGAGTTGCTCTGCCTCATGACCGACGGCGTCACCGAGGCGCAGAACCGCGAGGGCGGCCTGTATGGCCATGCGCGGGCCGAGCAGGTCGTCGCCGAGCTCTGTCGCGGCGGCGCCAGCGCCCGCGAGCTGGTGACGGCGCTGCAAGCCGACGTCGCCGCGTTCGAGGACGGTGCCGAGCCCAACGACGACCTGACGATCATCGCACTGCGCTGGAACGGGCCGACCGGCGAGCCGGGGTCGTCCGCCGAAGCGGCCGGCTAGCACGACATGCGGACGGCCTCAGCGGACCTGGATCTCCACCCGCCGATTGCGCGGCTCGGCGACGCCGTCGCCGGTCGGCACGGCGAGCTCGCGCTTGCCGCGGCCGATCGTGACGATCTTGTCGGCGGGCAGGCCGCGTGCCGCGAACGCGGCCCGGACGACCTCGGCGCGCTGGCGCGAGAGCGCGTCGTTGGCAGCGTCGTTGCCGACCGTGTCGGTGTGGCCGATCACGATCACGTCGGCGATCGGGCGCTTGGCGATCTCGGCGAACACGCTGTCGACGATCCGCTTCGATTCGTCGGTGAACTCGTCCTTGCCTTCGACGAAGAAGAGCGTGAACTGCGCCGGCGGCAACGGCTGGGCGGCGAGCGCCCGGCCATAGCGCGACTCCACTTGCTGGGCATTCGACGAGAAGGCTTCGGCGCCGTTGCGGTCGACGCGCGCGCCGGCATAGGGCTGCGAGAGCACGACCTGGCGCGTGCCCTGGGTGACGGTCACGGCGGTGTCCTGACCCGCGGCATTCGGCAGGAGCACGACGGTCTCCTTCGGCCCGGCGCAGCCGGCGGCCAGCACGGCCGCGAGGAGCGCCGCGCCGGCCAGCCTATTCATCGACCGACACCACGAACTCCGTGCCGCGCACGCCGAGGACGGCCGAGGGCGTCTTCACCGTCATCGCCTGGGGCGACTTCTTGGCGATGCGGCCCGACACCACCGCGAGCGTGCCCTGCCGCAGACGGGCGTCGAAGCGGCCGTCGCTGGTCGTCGGGTCGAACTCGAATCGCTCGAGCGCCAGGATGCTGTTCGGTCCCGCCGAGAGCAGGGAGTTGTCGCGCATGGTGATGCCGACCGAGCCATCGGCACCGGTGCGTAGGACATCTTCGGACTCCAGCACCAGGCCGACACGACCGGGCAGGGACTGTCCCTTGCGGTCGACGAAGACCTGGCCCGCGGCGACCTTGATCTGGCCGACGTCCGCCAGCGCGGCGGAGCAGATCCAGAGCCCGGCGGCGGCCATGAGCAGGCCGCGGCCGAGCCGGCGTGAATTCGTCCAGACCATGGGCTCCCCTGCGACGCTCGTTGTTTCTGTCATGGCGAGCGGCGAGCTTAACCTGCGCGAAAGCGGCGACCGTGCCCGCACCTGACATCTGCACCGTCTGCGCCCGCATGGACGCGCTCGTGGACGCCATCGAATTCGTGGAGACGTTCTGCGCCGACCGTGGCGTGGCCGACGGCGACGGCCTGCGCCTGTCGCTCGTGCTCGAGGAGCTGTTCAGCAACACCGTCGTGCATGGGCACGGCGGCGACAGCGACGCGCCCGTGCGCCTCCACCTTCGCGCCGATGCCTCGCATCTCGAGCTGACGTACGAGGACACCGCGCCGCCATTCGACCCGCTGGGTCACGTCGCGGCATCGCCGGTCGACCCCGGCGAGACGCTCGCCGATCGGCCGATCGGCCAGCTCGGCATTCCGCTGATCGTCAACATGGCCGACCGGCTCAGCTATGCGCGCGAGGGCGACTGCAACCGCATCCGGCTCGCGCTGCGTCGCCAGGCGGTCAATACGCCAGACGATCCGGCCTGAGGTCGCGCAGGATGGTCGTCGCGATCTCCTCGATCGACTTGTGCGTCGACGACAGCCAGGCGATGCCTTCCTTCTTCATCATCGTCTCGCCCTCGCGGACCTCGTAGCGGCAGTTCTCGATCGACGCGTACTTGCTGTTCGGACGGCGCTCGTTGCGGATGCGTGCGAGGCGGTCGGGGTCGATCGTCAGGCCGAAGCACTTGGCCTTGAACGGCATGAGCGTCGACGGCAGCTTGGCGCGCTCGAAGTCCTCGGGAATGAGCGGGTAGTTGGCCGCCTTGATGCCGTGCTGCATGGCGAGGTAGAGCGAGGTGGGCGTCTTGCCGCTGCGGCTGACCCCGACCAGGATGACGTCGGCCTCGGCTAGATTCTTCGCCGACTGGCCGTCGTCGTGGGCCAGGGCGAAGTTGATCGCCTCGATGCGGTCGGTGTACTCCTGACTGTCCGAGACGTCGGAGAAGCGGCCGATGCGGTGGTTCGACGTGATGCCGAACTCGGCTTCGAGCGGCTCGATGAAGGTGTTGAACATGTCGAGGACCAGGCCATGGGCGTGGTCCTTGACGATCGACAGGATCTCGGTGTTGACGAGGGTGATGAAGACGATCGGCTTGCGACCGTCGTGCTCGGCGATGTGGTTGATCTCGCGCACGACCTGGTGCGCCTTGTCCGGCGTGTCGATGAACGGCCGGCGAAGGTGTCGGGGCTTGATCGCGAACTGCGACAGGATCGAGTTGCCGAAGGTCTCGGCGGTGATGCCCGTGCCGTCGGACACGAAGAACACGGTGTGGCGCGGCACCGGCGCCGTGCCGCCGAGCGCGCCTGGGACGGAGGAGGGGGCGGGATCGATCATTGCCCATGATAGGCAGCCGCCGGCCCGAGCGACCCTCCGCTCTTAGAATCGGCAGGCTTTTCGACCCGCGCATGCTCGCCGCCTCTCGCCACCGCCGCTTTGCCGTTCGTCCTTCGGGCGAGGCCTCGCCGCGGTCCTGCGATGGAAGGCCGCCGCCCGTCCGCGCCGCCGTCATGGGTCGGATGACACCGGTTTTTCACAAGCCACGAGTCTTCCCATGTCATCCACCCACCTGGCGACCGCCTTCGTCGCCCGATTCGACACCCTGAGAATGACCGACGTCGAGGCGGTCGGCGGCAAGAACGCCTCCCTCGGCGAGATGATCAGCCAGCTGAGCGAGTCCGGCGTCCGCGTGCCGGGCGGTTTCGCGACCACGGCGCACGCCTTCCGGACCTTCCTCGCCGAGGGCGGTCTGGCCCGGCGCATCGCCGACCGGCTCGCCTCGCTCGACACCGACGACGTCCGCGCGCTCGCCGCCGCCGGCACCGAGGTCCGCGCCTGGATCCAGGCCCAGCCGCTGCCGCCCGCGTTCGAGGCCGAGGTGCGGCGCGAATACGAGCGCCTCGCCGCCGACCACCCGGAAGCCACGTTCGCGGTGCGCTCGTCGGCGACCGCCGAGGACCTGCCCGAGGCATCGTTCGCCGGCCAGCAGGAGACCTTCCTCAACGTCTCGGGCATCGACGACGTCCTCGCCCGCATGCGCGAGGTCTTCGCGAGCCTCTACAACGACCGCGCCATCAGCTATCGCGTCCACAAGGGCTACGCGCACGGCGACGTCGCGCTGTCGGCCGGCGTGCAGCGCATGGTGAGGAGCGACGTCGGCGCGGCCGGCGTGATGTTCACGATCGACACCGAGAGCGGCTTTCCCGACGTCGTCTTCATCACCTCGAGCTACGGCCTCGGCGAGACGGTCGTCCAGGGCGCCGTCAACCCGGACGAGTTCTACGTCCACAAGCAGGCGCTGAAGAACGGCAAGCAGGCGATCATCCGCAGGAACCTCGGCTCGAAGCTGATCCGGATGGCGTTCGCGTCGCCCGAGGATCGCGCCGCGACCGGCAAGCTCGTGACGACGCTCGACACCGCCACCGAGCAGCGCAACCGCTTCTCGCTCTCCGACGACGACGTCGCCGAACTCGCGCGCTACGCGTTGGTGATCGAGCGCCACTACGGCCGGCCCATGGACATCGAGTGGGGCAAGGACGGCGTCGACGGCAAGCTCTACATCCTGCAGGCGCGGCCGGAAACGGTGAAGAGCCAGGCGGCCGGCAAGGCCGAGCACCGCTACGCGCTCAAGGGCAGCGGCACCGTCCTCGTCGAAGGGCGGGCGATCGGCCAGAAGATCGGCACCGGCCCGGTCCGCATCGTCGATTCGGTCGCCGACATGGAAAAGGTCCAGGCCGGCGACATCCTCGTCACCGACATGACCGACCCGAACTGGGAGCCGGTGATGAAGCGGGCGAGCGCGATCGTCACCAATCGAGGCGGGCGCACCTGCCACGCGGCGATCATCGCCCGCGAGCTCGGCATCCCGGCGGTCGTCGGCTGCGGCGACGCGACCTCGGTGCTCAAGGAAGGCGCGCTCGTCACCGTCGCCTGCTCCGAGGGCGACACCGGCTATGTCTACGACGGCCTGCTCGAGACCGAGGTCACCGAGGTCGAGCGCGGCGAGCTGCCGTACTCGCCGGTCAAGATCATGATGAACGTCGGCAATCCGCAGATGGCGTTCGACTTCGCGCAGATGCCCAACTCGGGCGTCGGCCTGGCGCGGCTCGAGTTCATCATCAACAACAACATCGGCGTGCATCCGCGCGCGATCCTCGACTACCCCAACATCGACAGCGACCTCAAGAAGGCGGTCGAGAGCGTCGCCCGCGGCCACGCCTCGCCGCGCGCGTTCTACGTCGACAAGCTCGCCGAAGGGATCGCCACGATCGCGGCGGCGTTCTGGCCCAAGCCGGTGATCGTGCGGCTCTCCGACTTCAAGAGCAACGAGTACAAGAAGCTGATCGGGGGCTCGCGCTACGAGCCCGAGGAAGAGAACCCGATGCTGGGCTTTCGCGGCGCCTCGCGCTACGTCAGCGAGTCGTTCGGCGAGGCGTTCGCGATGGAGTGCGAGGCGCTCGTTCGCGTGCGCCGCGACATGGGCTTTTCGAACGTCGAGGTGATGGTGCCGTTCGTGCGCACGCTCGGCCAGGCCGAGCGCGTCGTCGCCATGCTCGCCGAGCACGGCCTGAAGCGCGCCGCTGCCGGCGGCACCGACGGCCTCAAGGTCATCATGATGTGCGAGGTGCCGAGCAACGCCGTGCTCGCCGAGAGCTTCCTCGACCACTTCGACGGCATGTCGATCGGCTCGAACGACCTGACGCAGCTCACGCTCGGACTCGACCGCGACTCCGGCCTCGAGCTGCTCGCGCGCGATTTCGACGAGCGCGATCCCGCCGTCAAGGCGCTGATCTCGCGCGCGATCGCGGCGTGCCGGGCGACGGGCAAGTACATCGGCATCTGCGGACAGGGTCCGAGCGACCATCCCGACTTCGCCGACTGGCTCGCCGACGAAGGCATCGTCTCGATCTCGCTCAACCCCGACAGCGTCGTCGAGACCTGGAAGCGGCTGGCGACGCGGCGCCCTGTCGTCTGACCCGACGCGCCGCCCGGGCGCTGGTCAGAGGACCAGCGCCATGTGCAGCTTGTCGTGGTAGCGGCCGCCGACCTTGAGCGCGCGCCCCAGCGTCCCGTAGGCGGAAAAGCCGTGGCGCTCGTAGAGGCGCACGGCGCCGGCGTTCTCGGCCGTGACGCTGAGCGTGAGCATCTCGAGGCCGGCGCGGCGCGCCTCGCCGATGCACGCCTCGACGAGCAGGGCGCCGACGCCGGCGCCGCGTGCCTCGGGCCGGACCATCATGCCGATGACGTGGCCGATGTGACGCACCTTCACGCGCGCCTGGCGCTCGCAGCCGATCGCGCCGAGGAGGCGCTTGCCGCGCCATGCGCCGAGCACGAACTGGCCGCCGTCGCGCCGGTCGAGGCCGAGCCGGTGCAGGTAGTCGGTCGGCTCCTTGCCGGATTCGCTCTCGGCATCCGAGGTGAAGGCTTCCGGATGGAGCGCGAGCATCTCGTCGCGCAGCCGCTTGTAGTCGGCGAGGTCGGCCGCGCCGAGCGGCCGGATCGTGGCGGCGACGCTCACCCGCCGATGTAGTGCATCTCGACGCGCCTCTCGCCGGCCGGCACCTGCGGCTGAGCCTCGCTGCGCAGCTCGGAGTAGCGGTCGTCGCGCTGCTGCCAGACGAGCCCGATCGCGGCCGCGATCTCGGCGTCGCTGGCGCCGCCGCGAACGAGCGCGCGCAGGTCGTGGCCGCGGCTGGCGAACAGGCACAGGAAGAGCTTGCCTTCGGTCGAGAGGCGGGCCCGGTTGCAATCGCTGCAGAACGCCTGCGTGACGCTCGAGATCGTGCCGATCTCGCCGGCGACGTCGGGCTCCGCGTAGCGCCATCGCGCCGCCGTCTCGCCCGGCGCCGAAGCGGGCAGCGGCACGAGGGCGAATTCGCCCGCGATGCGCTCCACGACCGCGGCGGAGGGAAGGACCTCGTCCATGCGCCAGCCGTTCGTCGCGCCGACGTCCATGTACTCGATGAAGCGCAGCGCGACGTCGCGGCCACGGAAGTGGCGCGCCATCGGCAGGATCTCCTGGTCGTTGGTGCCGCGCTTGACGACCATGTTGACCTTGATCGGGCCGAGGCCGGCGCGCTCCGCGGCGTCGATGCCGCGCAGCACGTCGGCGACCGGGAAGTCGGCGTCGTTCATGCGCCGGAAGATGTCGTCGTCGATCGCGTCGAGGCTGACCGTGACGCGGCACAGACCGGCCGCCTTGAGGGCGGCCGCCTTGCGCTCGAGGATCGAGCCGTTGGTCGTCAGGGTGAGGTCGAGGCGCTCGCCGTCGGCGCCCGGCACCTCGGCCAGCATCTCGATCAGCCCCTCCAGGTTTCGGCGCAGGAGCGGCTCGCCGCCGGTCAGGCGGATCTTCTTCACGCCGTGCGCCACGAACAGGCGCGCAAGGCGGGCGATTTCCTCGAAGGTGAGCAGCGACGAATGCGGCAGGAAGCTGTAGTCGCGGTCGAACACCTCCCTGGGCATGCAGTAGCTGCAGCGGAAATTGCAGCGGTCGGTGACCGAGATGCGCAGGTCGCGCAGCGGCCGACGCAGCCTGTCGACGAGCTCGCCCGTGGGCGCGACGATGCGCGCCGGGATGGCCGGCGCCGTGCCTCGATAGCGGTGGTCCGCGACGGCGATCACTTTCGCGCTCATCTCGCGATTGTGCCTCGCGGCCTCGTGACGCCGGGCGTCAAGACCCGTCGGCCGACGCGCGAATCAGTCGCCGCCGATCGCGACCGCAGACGGGGGCGCGCCGACGGCGGCGGTGGCGTCGATGCGGCGCGCGCCGGTGAAGCGCTTGGCCCAGTAGGCGAAGCTCATGTCCTCGGTGCGCACGCTCTTGCCGGGGCGCGGCGAGTGGATGAAACGGTTGTCGCCGATGTAGATGCCGACGTGCGAGAACGTCCGCTTCAAGGTGTTGAAGAAGACCAGGTCGCCCGGACGAAGGTCGTCGCGGTCGACCGCGACGAGGCCGGGTGCCGTGGCCTGCTCGTCGGCGCGCCGCGGCAGGACCAGGCCGAGGCTCGTCTCGAAGACGTGGCGCGTGAAGCCGCTGCAGTCGAAGCCGGTCTCGCTCGACGTGCCGCCGCGCCGATAGCGGATGCCGACGAGGTCGAGCGCGGCGAGCGTGAGGCCGGAGGCGCGGTCGCGCACCTGTCGCAGCAGGCCCGTCTTCGCGGCGCCCGACGCTTCGGCCGGCGCCGCGCTGGCGGTCGACGACGAGAGCTCGCCGAGCAGGCCCTTCTCGGTGAGCAGCTGCAGCACGGGATCGGAGGCCTCGTCGGGGCTCGCTGCCGCTGGCGCGGCGGCCAGGCAGAGGACCAGCGCTGCGGCCAGGCCGACGAGGCCATGGCGCAGCGCGGGGGGATGGATTCGCATCGGGGCGCAGCATAGGCGGGCGCCGAGAAGGGCGTCAACCTCGGAAACGAGGCCTTACTTCTTGCTGCGGAACGCCCGCGCGCCGAGACGGGCCCGGGTCCTTCGTCGCTGCGCTATCGTCGTCGCGAGGCGCCTTCAGCGCACAAACTCAGGAGAAGCACGATGTTCAAGGCCTTGCTGCTCGAGAAGGACGACGCCGGCTTTCGCGCGTCGGTTCGCGACGTCGACGAAGCGGGGCTGCCGGAGGGCGACGTCAGCGTGAAGGTCGAGTACTCGACGCTCAACTACAAGGACGCCCTCGCGATCACCAACAAGAGCCCGATCGTTCGCAGCTGGCCGATGATCGCCGGCATCGACGGCGCCGGCACCGTGCTGGCGTCGAGCCATCCGTCGTGGAAGGCGGGCGACAAGGTGGTCCACAACGGCTGGGGCGTCGGCGAAACGCGCTGGGGCTGTCTCGCCGAGCAGGCGCGCCTGAAGGGCGACTGGCTGGTCGCGCTGCCGTCGTCGTTCTCGACGCGCCAGGCGATGGCGATCGGCACCGCCGGCTACACCGCGATGCTCGCCGTGATGGCGCTCGAGAAGCACGGCGTGAAGCCCGGCGACGGTCCGGTGCTCGTCACCGGCGCGAGCGGCGGCGTCGGCAGCGTCGCGATCGCGCTGCTCGCCCGCCTCGGCCATCGGGTCGCTGCCGCGACCGGCCGGCCGCAGGAAGCGGCGTACCTGCGCGAGCTCGGTGCCGCCGAGATCGTCGAGCGCGGCGAGCTGAGCACGGCCGGCAAGCCGTTGCAGAAGGAGCGCTGGGCGGCGGCGATCGATGCCGTCGGCAGCCACACCCTCGTCAACGCGCTCGCGCAGACACGCTACGGCGGCGTCGTCGCGGCCTGCGGTCTCGCCCAGGGCTTCGACCTGCCGGCCACGGTGATGCCGTTCATCCTGCGCGGCGTGACGCTCGCCGGCATCGACAGCGTGATGGCGCCCCTCGGGCTGCGCCAGGACGCGTGGCGTCGCCTCGCGCGCGACCTCGATGCCGGCGCGCTCGACCTCATCACCGAGGAAGTGCCGCTCGACGACGCGATCGCGAAGGCGGGCGCGCTGCTCGCCGGCGGCGTGCGCGGCCGCATCGTCGTCAGGATCTGAGCGAAGCGCCGGCGACGCGGCTCAGCGGATGAGCTGCGAGAGCCGCTTGAACTTCGGGTGCTCGCTGGTGCCGAGCCATTCGAAGATGACCATCTCCGTGGTGACGACGTCGGCGCCGTGGCGGCGCGCGCGTTCGGTCGCGGCCAGGCGGTTGTGCGGGTGGCGCGAGCCCACCGCGTCGCTCACCCACTTCACCGCATGGCCCGACTCGAGCAGGCCGATCACCGTCTGCAGAACGCAGACGTGCGCTTCGCAGCCGGCGACGACGAGGGTGTCGCGGCCGGCGGGAAGGCGACGCAGGAAGCCCTCCTCGGCGGGCGCGGAGAAATGGAACTTGGCGAGCGTCGTGTCGCACAGCGCCGCGATCTGCGGGACCAGCGGGCCGAGGCCGTCGGGGTTCTCCTCCGTGCCGATGACGTGGATGCCGAGCTCGCGCGCAGCGGTCGCCAGCTGGACGCAGCGGCGGATGACGTTCTCGCCCTCGTGGATGGCCGGCATCAGGCGCTCCTGGGTGTCGACGATCAAGAGCGTGCACTCGTCGGGCTTGCAGAGAAAGGTCATCGCCGTGCTCCTCGGGATCGCTCATTCTCGGCCATGCGCCGCTGCCCTCGGCACAATCGACGCCGGCACTCCGGGAGACTCCTCATGCTGATGAACTCGGCCGACTACCGCGAATCGCTGCGCCGCTACACGCCGCGCGTCTTCGTCGACGGCGAGCGCGTCGAGAGCGTCGTCGACGCGCCGGCGCTGCAGCCCGGCATCAACGCGCTCGGCCTGACCTACGACTACGCCCTGCGCGACGAGCTCGCGCCGATCATGCGCGCGGTCCAGGCGTCGAGCGGCAAGACGGTCAACCGGATGCTGCACGTCGACCAGAGCAGCGCCGACCTGCTCAACAAGCTCGAGGCGGTGCGGGTCCTGTGCCAGGAGACCGGCTGCGCGCAGCGCTATCTCGCCCACGACGCCTTCAGCGCGCTGGCCGAGTCGACGACGCGGATCGACGCCGACAAGGGCACTCGCCTCGGCGAGCGCTTCACCGCCTGGCTGCACGACTTCCAGGACAAGGACCTGAGCGTCGGCATCGCCATGACCGACGCCAAGGGCGACCGCAGCAAGCGGCCGCACGAGCAGGCGAACGTCGACAGCTACGTCCACATCGTCGAGCGCAACGGCAAGGGCATCGTCATCTCCGGGACCAAGGCCATCGTCACCGGCGCGCCCTACGTGCACGAGCTCCTCGTCATGCCGTGCCGAAACATGGGCGAGGCCGATGCGGCCTTCGCCGTCTGCTGCGCGGTCCCTTGCGATGCCGACGGCGTGACGATCATCGCCCGCCCCGCGGGGCGTCCGGGCGAGAAGGCGGCGCTGTTCTCGAGCAAGTACGGGCAGTCGACCGGCGTCGTCGTCTTCGACCGCGTGTTCGTCGCCTGGGAGCGCGTCTTCCTCGCCGGCGAATGGGAGCACTCGGCGCATCTCACCTATCGCTACGCGACCCATCATCGCCACACCTGCATCGCCGCGCGCGCCGGCTTCGGCGACCTGCTGATCGGCGCGGGGGCGCTGATGTGCGAGGCGAACGGCTTCGATCCGGGCGAGGAGACGCATCTGCGCGAGCAGATGGTCCAGCTGATCACCATCGTCGAGGGCTTCTACGCGTGCGGGGTCGCGGCCAGCGTCTACGCGAGCGTCGACCCGGCCTCGAAGACGGTGACGCCCGATCCCGTGTTCGCCAACATCGGCAAGCTGCTCCTCGCCAACCAGATCTACGAGATGCACCGGATCGCCCATTACGTCTCGGGCGGGCTCATCGTCACGCTGCCCGGGCCGGACGAGGATCACAACCCCGAGACCGCCGCGCAGCTCGCCGACGTCCTGCGCGCCAACCCGGCGGTCCCCTACGACAGGCGGATCGAGGCGGCCCGGCTGATCGAGGACCTGACCGCGTCCTACCAGGGCGGCTGGTACTCGGTGATCAGCCTGCACGGCGGCGGCTCGCCGGAAGCGATGAAGCAGGAGATCTGGCGCCAGTATCCGGTCGGAAACAAGGTGGAACTTGTCGAACGTTTGCTCGAGCGCAATGTCCTGGTCGATCCGGGGCGCAAGATTGCGGCCGTTCGTCAGCCGGGAAAGTGCTGCGATGCCGGCTGCACGCCGCCGTCGCCGATCGCCATGGTGGCGCTTCCCGAGCGGCGACCCGGAGACACGACGACATGAGCGCCCGCCCGACCCAGAGTTACGCCGAGTTCCACCGCCGCTCGCTTGCCGATCGCGACGGCTTCTGGGCCGAGCAGGCCCGCCTGGTCGACTGGCAACGGCCGTTCGACACCGTCTGCGACGCGAGCCGGCCGCCCTTTGCGCGCTGGTTCGTCGGTGGAACGACCAATCTGTGCCACAACGCGGTCGACAGGCACCTCGCGGCGCGCGCCGCCCAGCCGGCGCTGATCCACGTCTCGACCGAGACCGACAGCGAGCGGATCTACACCTTCGCCGAGCTGCACGCCGAGGTGCAGCGGATGGCGGCGGTGCTGCTCTCGCTCGGCGTCGCGCAGGGCGACCGCGTCCTGCTCTACATGCCGATGATTCCCGAGGCCGCGTTCGCGATGCTCGCGTGCGCGCGGATCGGTGCGATCCACTCGGTCGTCTTCGGCGGCTTCGCGAGCGTCAGCCTGGCGAGCCGGATCGACGACGCCGAGCCGAAGGTCGTGGTCAGCGCCGACGCGGGCAGCCGCGCCGGCAAGGTCATCGCGTACAAGCCGCTGCTCGACGAGGCGATCGCCCTCGCCAAGCACAAACCGGCAAGCGTCGTCCTCGTCGACCGCGGCCTCGCGCCGATGGCGACGAGCGCCGGCCGCGATCACGCCTACGCGGCGCTGCGCGAGCGTCATCTCGATGCCCAGGTGCCGTGCACCTGGGTCGAGTCGACGCATCCGAGCTACACCCTCTACACCAGCGGGACGACCGGCCGGCCCAAGGGCGTGCAGCGAGACACCGGCGGCTACGCGGTCGCCCTCGCGGCGAGCATGAAGCACATCTTCTGCGGCAACGCCGGAGAGACGTACTTCTCGACCAGCGACATCGGCTGGGTCGTCGGCCACAGCTACATCGTCTACGGGCCGCTGATCGCCGGCATGGCGACGATCATGTACGAGGGGCTGCCGATCCGGCCCGACCCGGGCATCTGGTGGAGCCTCGTCGAGAAGTACAAGGTCACGGCGATGTTCACCGCGCCGACGGCGATCCGCGTGCTGAAGAAGCAGGACCCGAAGTATCTGCATCAATACGACCTGTCCTCGCTGCGCGCGCTCTTTCTCGCCGGCGAGCCGCTCGACGAGCCGACCGCGAACTGGATCTCGGGCGCCATCGACAAGCCGATCATCGACAACTACTGGCAGACCGAGAGCGGCTGGCCGATCCTCACGCTCGCCAACGGCGTCGAGCCGCTGCCGACGCGATTCGGCAGCCCCGGCGTGCCGATGTACGGCTACGACGTGAAGATCATCGACGAGTCGACCGGCCTCGACATCGTCGAGCCGAACCGCAAGGGGGTCGTGGTGATCGAGGGACCGACGCCGCCCGGCTTCATGCAGACGGTCTGGCGCGACGACGCGCGCTTCGTCGAGACGTACTGGAAGAGCATCCCGGGCCGCACGGTCTACAACACCTTCGACTGGGGCATCCGCGACGCCGACGGCTACTTCTTCATCCTCGGCCGCACCGACGACGTCATCAACGTCGCCGGCCATCGACTCGGCACGCGCGAGATCGAGGAGAGCATCTCGAGCCACCCGAACGTCGCCGAGGTCGCCGTCGTCGGCGTCGCCGACGCGCTCAAGGGCCAGGTCGCGATGGCGTTCGTCATTGCCAAGGATGCGTCGGCGCTGGGCGATGCGAACGGGCGGATGAAGCTGGAGGGCGACATCATGAAGACCGTCGACAACCAGCTCGGGTCGGTGGCGCGGCCGTCGCGCGTCCACTTCGTGACGGCGCTGCCGAAGACGCGCTCGGGCAAGCTGCTGCGTCGTGCGATCCAGGCGATCTCGGAGCGTCGCGATCCGGGCGACCTGACGACGATCGAGGATCCGACGGCGCTGCAGCAGATCCGCGAGCTGATCGGGCCATCGGCCTGACCGGCCGCCGGGGCTGAAGCGCCCCGGCCTCGGTCCCTTGGCTAGAGCACTTCGCTCGCGAAGTCCGCCAGCCGGGAGCGCTCGCCGCGGGCCAGCGTCACGTGCCCGGAATGCGCCCAGCCCTTGAAGCGATCGACCGCGTAGGTCAGGCCCGACGAGCCCTCGGTCAGGTAGGGCGTGTCGATCTGCGCCAGGTTGCCGAGGCAGACGATCTTCGTGCCCGGGCCGGCCCGCGTGATCAGCGTCTTCATCTGCTTGGGCGTCAGGTTCTGCGCCTCGTCGATGATGACGAACTTGTTGAGGAACGTGCGGCCGCGCATGAAGTTCAGGCTCTTGATCTTGATCTTCGAGCGCACCAGGTCGTTGGTCGCGGCGCGCCCCCATTCGCCGGCGCCGCTGTCGGTCTTCGAGAGCACCTCGAGGTTGTCGTCGAGCGCGCCCATCCAGGGGCCCATCTTCTCTTCCTCGGTGCCGGGCAGGAAGCCGATGTCCTCGCCGACCGGGACGGTGACGCGCGTCACGATGATCTCGGTGTAGCGGCGATCGTCCATCACCTGCGCGAGCCCCGACGCGAGCGACATCAGCGTCTTGCC
>DATIDZ010000386.1:0-3455 GCA_035456045.1 Caldimonas sp. | reverse complement strand
GGCAACGGCACGCCGCGCAACGACCACACGCCCGGCGCGGCGCCGCCGCCCCCGATCGAGCGGCTGATCTTCGAGGGCCAGACCCTCACCGTGCAGGTGATCAAGGACCCGATCGGCACCAAGGGCGCTCGCCTGGCGACGCAGATCTCGATCGCCGGCCGGCTGCTCGTCTTCCTGCCGCAGGACCAGCACATCGGCATCTCGCAGAAGATCGGCTCGCAGGAGCTGCGCGAGCAGCTGCGGACGCGAATGACCGCCCTCGTGCAGTCCGACGACGCCGCGCGCTCCGGCGCAGGCGCCGAGGCGATCGGCGGCGGCTTCATCCTGCGCACGAACGCCGCCGAGGCGAGCGACGCCGAGCTCGCCGACGACATCGCCTACCTGCGAACGACCTGGGCGCACGTCAAGGAGCGCGCGTTCAAGTCGCCGCCCGGAACGCTGCTGCACCAGGACCTAAGCCTGGCCGAGCGGGTGCTGCGCGACCTCGCCGACGAGCGCACGCAGACGATCCGCATCGACTCGCGGATGCAGTTCGACCAGCTCCTCCAGTTCGGGCGCGGGTACACGCCGAGCGCGGTCGGCAAGCTGCAGCACTACGCCGGCGAGCGGCCGATCTTCGACCTCTTCAACATCGACGAGGAGATCGAGAAGGCGCTGCTCAAGCGCGTCGACCTGAAGTCGGGCGGCTACCTGATCATCGACCAGACCGAGGCGCTGACGACGGTCGACGTCAACACCGGCGGCTTCGTCGGCGCACGCAACTTCGACGACACGATCTTCAAGACCAACCTCGAGGCCGGGCAGGCGATCGCCCGGCAGCTCCGGCTGCGCAACCTCGGCGGCATCATCATCATCGACTTCATCGACATGGCGCGCGAGGAGCACCAGGCGGCGGTGCTCGCCGAGCTGAAGAAGCAACTCGCGCGCGACCGCACGCGCATCACCGTGAGCGGCTTCACCCAGCTCGGCCTCGTCGAGATGACGAGGAAGCGCACGCGCGAGTCCCTCGCCCACCTGCTGTGCGAACCGTGCCCGACCTGCCAGGGCCGCGGCGAGGTGAAGACGGCGCGCAGCGTCTGCCACGACATCCTGCGCGAGATCCTGCGCGAGGCGCGCCAGTTCAATCCGAAGGAGTTCCGCGTCCTGGCCTCGGCGGCGGTCGTCGAGATGCTGCTCGACGAGGAGAGCCAGCACCTCGCCGGCCTCTCCGACTTCATCGGCAAGCCGATCTCGCTGCGCGCCGAGCCGTTCCCCTCGCCCGAGCAGTACGACATCGTCCTGCTGTGAGCGGCGCGTCGAGCCCGGCTGCGCGCGACGACCGCTTCGCACGGATCATCGTCATCTGCACGCGCCAGCTCGGCGACGTGCTGCTGACGACACCGCTCATCCGCGCCGCGCGCGAGCGCTGGCCCGAGGCGGCGATCGACGTCCTCGGCTTCGGCGGCACCCTCGGCATGCTGCGCGGCAATCCCGACGTGAGCGAGCTGATCGAGGTGCCCGCGGGCAGCGGCTGGTGGGCGTCGCGCCGGCTGATCGCGCGCCTGTGGCGCCGCTACGACCTGGCGCTGATCGCGCAGTACTCGGACCGCGCGCACCTCTACGGCTTCGCCGCGGCGCGGCGCCGCGCCGGCCAGGTGACCGACGACGCCCAGGCCGGATGGAAGCGGGCGCTGCTCGAGCATCGGGTGCGGATGAACAACGACCAGTCGCACTCGGTGATCCAGAAGCTGCGCCTGCTCGAGCCGTGGACACGGCCGCGCGGCGCTCGGCTCGTCGCGCCGGCGGCGACGGCGCTGCCGGAGGTCGTCGCTGCGGCGCTGAGCCCGCCGTACGCCGTCCTCCAGGCGCCCGCCGCGGTGGCGTACAAGCTGTGGCCGCTGCCGCACTGGCGCGCGCTCGTCGCAGCGCTGCTCGAGCGCGGCCTGCAGGTCGTCCTCACCGGCGCACCGTCGGCAGGCGACATCGCGCTGGTCGGGGCCGTGCGCGAGGGCTTCGACCCGGGCCGCGTCGTCGATGCCGCGGGCAAGCTCGACCTCAACCAGGTGACGACGCTGCTTCGCGGCGCTGCGCTCTACGTCGGCGGCGACACGTCGATCACTCACCTCGCGGCGGCGTGCGAGATCCCGGTCGTCGCGCTCTACGGACCCATCAACCCGCGCTATTTCGGGCCGTGGCCGCCGAGCGCGACGCTGGAGGTTCCGTATGTGGCCCATGCGCTCGTGCAGCGCGCCGGACGCGTCAGCGTGCTGCAGGGAACGCCCGCGTGCGTGCCGTGCGACCGCGCCGGCTGCGAGGATCGCAACGACAGCGCGAGCGTCTGCCTGCAGACGATGGCGCCGGCGCGCGTCATCGCCGAGGTCGACGGGATGCTTTCTCCGCGGCGCGCCGCTGAAGGACAATGAGGCGATGGGCGCAGGCAACCCGATCGGCAGCGACGGCAAGGGCGGCACGGTGAAGGCCGTCATCCTCGCCGGCGGCTATGGCAGCCGGCTCGCCGAGGAGACCAGCCTCAAGCCGAAACCGATGATCGAGATCGGCGGCCGGCCGATCCTGTGGCACATCCTCAAGATCTACTCGGCCGGCGGCGTCAACGACTTCGTGATCTGCTGCGGCTACAAGGGCTACGTGATCAAGGAGTACTTCGCCAACTACTTCCTCCACATGTCGGACGTCACCTTCGACATGGCGAAGAACACGATGGAGGTGCACCAGAAGAACGCCGAGCCGTGGCGCGTCACCCTCGTCGACACCGGCGAGGACTCGATGACCGGCGGCCGGCTGCGCCGGGTGAAGGACTACGTCGCCGGCGACGAGTGCTTCTGCTTCACCTATGGCGACGGCGTCGCCGACATCGACATCGCCGCCGAGATCGCGTTCCACCGCGCGCACGGCAAGCAGGCGACGGTGACGGCGGTGCAGCCGCCCGGCCGCTACGGCGCGCTGCGCCTCGACGGCAACCGCGTCGACGGCTTCATCGAGAAGCCGCGCGGCGACGGCGGCCTCATCAACGGCGGCTTCTTCGTCCTGTCCCCGCGCGTGATCGATCGCATCGAGGCCGACTCGACGAGCTGGGAGCAGGAGCCGCTCGACGGGCTCGCGCGCGACGGCGAGCTGATGGCGTACGTGCACGGCGGGTTCTGGCAGCCCATGGACACGCTGCGCGAGCGCAACCTGCTCGAAGAGCTGTGGCAGTCGGGGCGCGCGCCCTGGAAGCGGTGGTGAGCGGCGCGCCGACGATGCCGACGCGCCGGGATCGATGAGCGCCGTGCCGCCCGACCGCTCGTTCTGGCGCGGCAAGCGCGTCGTCCTCACCGGCCACACGGGCTTCAAGGGGGCGTGGCTCGCGCTCTGGCTGCGTCGCCTCGGCGCGGAGGTCACGGGCATCGCGCTGGCGGCCGACGAGCCGTCGCTGTACCGGCTCGTCGACCTCGAGGCGACGATCGCCAGCAGGCTCG
>DATIDZ010000385.1:0-8031 GCA_035456045.1 Caldimonas sp. | reverse complement strand
ACCAGGAAGTGATCAACCGCCACAAGACGAGCGATCTCTCCGACTCCCAGCCCACCAAGGGCAACATCGCGGGCGGCTTGACGACCATCGAGGAGAAAGCGCTCGGCAACATCCAGAAGATCGGCAAGTACTGCACCGTCGACGGCGTCCTCGACAAGGCCGAGACGCCGACCCACCCCGGGCTCTGGTTCATGGACTCCTCGAGCGCCGCTGCGGAGATGGTGACGCTCTGCGCCGCCTCGGGCTACGCGGTCCATTTCTTCCCCACCGGCCAGGGCAACGTCATCGGCAACCCGATCCTGCCAGTCATCAAGATCTGCGCGAACCCGCGCACGGTGCGTCTGATGGGCGAGCACATCGACGTCGACACCTCGGGCCTCCTCCAGCGGGAGATCAACCTCGACCAGGCCGGCGACCGCCTGCTGCAGTGCATGCTGCGCACCGCCAACGGCCGTCTGACGGCCGCCGAGGCGCTGGGGCACCGCGAATTCGTGCTGACGCGCCTGTACGAGAGCGCCTGACCTCCTGGGGCCTCCGGCACGGTACTTGCGCGGTCTGTCAGTCTTTTCCTACACTCGCCCCCCCGACTCGGGGGTACTTGTGGAAGCCGATGACAGTTAATCTCGCACAACTCCCAGCCGTGGCGGCGGGTACAGATTTCTCAACGAGGAGCACCATGAAGAAATTACTCTCGGCACTGGCCCTGGCCGCACTGGCGACGAGTGCCGGCGCGCAGGTCACCTTTACGGGTGGCACCGACCGGACGAGTTTCGCGAACTACAACCCCAACGGTAGCGCAGCGACTCTTGCGCCCACCGGTGGCAAGGAAGACGCGCTCCTCAACACCACAGCCGGAATATTGACGGCGACGTTTCTCGGCTTCGAGGCGATTGACACCGACACGTTCACGTTCACGCTCGCTGGTGGGACCTTGAACAACAAGGGCGCTCTCAACGCGTCGATCTCCGGGCCGGTGACCGCGGGTGCGCTCAATTTCACCTTCGCTGATCTGTTCCAAGGCACCACGGTCGGCAACGGCGGCAACCCGGGCAGCGACTTCACGTCCTACGCTGTCCTTGGCACGTTCGCCGGCGCCGTCTTCACGCCCGCCACACTAGGCGGCGCGTACGACCTGATCATCGGCTTCAACGACGGCCTCCGCGTCGACGCCGACTACGACGACATGGTCATCGGCCTGAGGGTCGCGGCGATTCCGGAACCGGAGACGTACGCACTGTTGTTGGCCGGGCTGGGCGCAGTGGGCTTCATCGCTCGCCGGCGTCAGCGTCCGCTCAAGGGCTGAAGCTTCCCCGCGGGAAAGAAAAGGGCCGGCTTGCCGGCCCTTTTTCTTGGGCGACGCCTAGCGGCGGCCTCGACACACCGGGCATTCGGGATCCCGCGCCAGTCCGATCTCGGTCCATTCCATCGTCCTGGCGTCGACCATCTGCAGCCGACCTGCGAGCGACACGCCGATGCCGACCAGGAGCTTGAGCGCTTCGGCGGCCTGCATGCTGCCGACGATTCCCACCAGGGGTGCGAACACGCCCATGCGTGAGCACGCCACATCCTCGAACGACGGGTCGGGGGGAAACGCGCAGGCGTAGCACGGCGACGCCGCGGACCGGATGTCGTAGACCGAAAGCTGCCCGTCGAAGCCGATGGCGGCGCCCGCGACCAGCGGGCGGGCGTGCGCGACGCACGCCGCATTGACGGCGTGGCGCGTCTCGAAGTTGTCGCTGCAGTCGACGACGATGTCCGCGCCGGCGACGAGCTCGTGCAACCGTGCGGCGTCAGCGCGCTCGTGGAGGGCGGTGACTCGCACCGTCGGGTTGATGGCGGCGATCGACTGGGCCGCCGACTCGGCTTTGGGAGCGCCGACGCGCGCGAGGTCGTGAGCGATCTGGCGCTGGAGGTTGGTGAGGTCGACTCGGTCGCCGTCGACGATCGTGATGCGACCCACGCCGGCCGTGCCGAGATAGAGAGCCACCGGCGAGCCGAGGCCGCCGGCGCCGATGACCAGGGCATGCGCGGCGGCCAGGCGTGCCTGCCCCTCGATGCCGATGTCATCGAGCAGCAGATGGCGCGAATAGCGCAGGAGGTCGTCGTCGGTCATTCGTCGAGAGTAGGCGCCCGAAATGGAAACGCCCGTGGAGCGCACGGGCGTCTGGCGTGGCGAAAGCGCCGTGCTCAGTTGGTCGTGTCGACCTCGGCCTTGCGTTCGACCGCGGTCTTGCTGACGAGCACGGTCTTGCCCTTGAGCCGGTTCAGCGCCTGGGTGAGCTGGAAGTCCTCGGCGCTGCCGAACTCGGGCGGCGGCTTGGGCGTCTGCGCCTTCGCCTGCTCCGCTTCGAACTTCTTGCGCGCTTCCTCTCGAGCCTTCTCGCGCACGTCGTCCTTCACTTCGGCGCCCTGGCCGCTCTGGAGGTGCTTCTCGAGGTCGGCTTCGCGCGTCCGCAGTGCGGCGAACAGGTTCCCCTCCGCCGTCTCGTCGAGCATGATGTCGGGGACGATGCCCTTGGCCTGGATCGAGGCTCCGCTCGGCGTGTAGTAGCGCGCCGTCGTGATCTTCAGCGCCGTCTCGGGAGACAGCTGCCGGACGGTCTGGACCGACCCCTTGCCGAAGGTCTGCGCGCCCATGATGGTGCCGCGGTGGTAGTCCTGGAGCGCGCCCGCGACGATCTCGCTGGCAGAGGCCGAACCCTCGTTGACCAGGACGATCAGCGGCACCCTCTTCACCGCCTCCGGCAGACGGCGCAGCGGATCGGCGCCTCCCCGGCGCTGGTAGTACTCGGCGGAGGCCTTGAACGTCGCCTTCGAATCGGGCAGCTGGCCGTTGGTCGTGACGACGACCGAATCGGCCGGCAGGAACGCGGCGGAGATGGCGATCGCGCCTTCGAGCAGGCCACCCGGGTCGTTGCGCAGGTCGAGGACGAGACCCTTCAGGTTCGGGTCCTGCTTGTACAGATCCTGCAGCTTGCTGACGAAGTCGTCGACGGTGCGATCCTGGAACTGGCTGACGCGCAGCCAGCCGTAGCCCGGCTCGACCATCTTCGCGCGAACGCTCTGCGTGCGGATCTCCTCGCGAATGATGTTCACGGGGAAGGTGCGGCCCTCGCTCTTGCGAAACACGGTCAGCACGACCTTGGTGTTGGGCTCGCCCCGCATGCGCTTGACGGCCTGGTCGACCGTGAGCCCCTTGACGAGCGTGTCGTCGATCTTGGTGATCAGGTCGCCGCTCTTGAGGCCGGCGCGAAACGCCGGCGAGCCTTCGATCGGGCTGACGACCTTGACGAGGCCATCCTCCATGCCCATCTCGATGCCGATGCCGACGAAGCGGCCCGTCGTCGCCTCCCGGAATTCCTTGAAGGTCTTCTTGTCGAAGTACTGGGAGTGCGGATCGAGGCCGGCCACCATGCCGCCGATCGCATCGCTGATGAGCTTTTTCTCGTCGACAGGCTCGACGTAGTCGCTCTTGACCATGCCGAAGACCGCAGCGAGCTGCTGCAGCTCTTCGATGGGCAGGCGCGCGACCGAGTTGCGCGCCGTCGCTTCCAGCTGCATGGTCGCCAGCGCCCCGGCGACAGCGCCGAGTGCGAGCCAGCCCGCGACCTTGAGTTTCACGCCCATGAACGAACCCTTCCGATCCCGCGACGCACCGCGCGCTTCAGCCACAACCGTGGTGCTCAGTATATTCCGGCAAGCAATTTTGGCGCCTGTCCGCCCGGCAAACTTGCACGCCGCTCAGCGATTTTCAAGGGTCTGGACCGTCCCCGTCGGGGGAGGGTCTTGGCGCGGCGGCGGAGGGGCAGCCGAGTTGGGGCTCTCCGAGGCGTCGCCAGAGGCAGGGACCGCTGCGTAGACGGCTCGCGAACGAGCCGACGATGACCATTGGCACCGTCGCGATAGAGCGAACGCGACGTCCAGCTTGAAGCCCTTGTCGAGCAGCGGCGGGCCCGTCCTCGCTCGCGCCGATTTAGTGTCTGAAGGCGTGCTTGGGGCGTCCATTGAGGCGCTTGAACCAGAACACGAGCCGTTGCCAGAGGGGCAGCGTCGATCCCACAACCTGGCTCCGGAACGAATACCTCGCGACGGCGCGAATTTCGCGCAGGCCGTACGTTCACGAGCACCCGCTCGGCGTCGGCGCGCGGTTCGAGGTCGGGATGTCGGCGATAGAGCTCCCCCCGACCGGACGCGTGTGGCGCACGGGCGTGGCATCGATGATGGCGATTCGGCCGAGGCCGGCCCGCTCGCACAGCGTCGGCAAGACCCAGCCGAGGCCCCAGCCGCTGCGGCTCTCGTCGAGGGTCGGCGCGCACGAGCGGAGCGCCTCGCGGCTGAAGAGCGGTGCCATGACCTCGACGAAGCCCGTGAAGCGAAGTTGCGCCGGCGGCGCCTGCAGCAAGGTGCTCCACGTGAAGTACGAGTCACGCGGAAACGACGCGTCGGGACTCGCTCCAAGGGCAGGGAGCGCGACACGAGCGCATGGCACAAGGCTTGCCCTGGGCGACCATGCCCGACGAGAACCGCATGCCCCGCGCCCGGACGAGAACCACGCCTTCGACAACGCGATCTTCGAGGCCAGCCGCTGGGCGCTTGCGATGCCGCGGCTGCGGCCGAGCCGAGGCGCAGCCCGCACCCGCGTTCGCGGGGGTTGCGCGATAGCTGCCCCGGTTTAACCTCCCATGCCGGGCAGTTTTGCACGCCTCGGCCGGGGCGGCCCTTCGCCTCCCCCCTACACTCCGCAGGCTCGATCCGGCGCTCCGGACCGGCCCGCCACGAGTGAGATTTTCATGACGACTTTGTCTTCCCCTGCCTGCCCCGATTCGCGTCGCCGCCCGTTCGGCATCGTCGCCGTCACGATTGCCGTCGCGGCCAGCCTGCTCGTCGGCTGCGGCGACAAGAAAAAGGACAAGGCCGCGACGCAGACCGCGGCCAAGGTCAACAAGGAAGAGATCACCGTCCACCAGATCAACTTCCTTCTCGCCCAGCAGCGCGGTCTGGCGCCCGAGCAGGCCGCCTCCGCGAGCCGCGCCGCGCTCGAGCGGCTGATCGACCAGGAGCTCGCGCTGCAGAAGGCCGACGAGCAGAAGCTCGACCGCGACCCGCGCGTCGTTCAGCAGGTGGAAGCGGCTCGGCGCGAGATCATCGCCCGCGCCTACCTCGAGAAGATCGCCGAGGGCGCGCCCAAGCCGACGCCGCAGGAAGTCTCCGCCTACTACGAGGCACATCCGGCCCTGTTCAAGGAACGGCGCATCTACAGCCTCCAGGAGCTCGCGATCGAAGCGCCCGCGGATCAGGTCGAAGGCTTGAAGAAGACGCTCGCCTCGTCCAAATCCTTCATCGATTTCGTCAACTACCTCAAGGCGAACAACGTCCGCTTCGCGGGCAACGAGGCGGTTCGCGCGGCCGAGCAGCTGCCGCTCGCCAGCGTCGACCAGTTCGCCAAGATGAAGGACGGCCAGGCGATCTTCAACGTTCGCCCGAACGGCGCCCAGGTCATCAACGTCGCCGCCTCGCGCATGCAGCCCGTCAGCCTCGAGCAGGCGACGCCGGCGATCGAGCAGTTCCTGCGCAACGAGCGCAAGCGAAAGCTGCTTGCCGACGACATGCAGGCGCTGCGCAGCGCGGCCAAGATCGAATACGTGGGCGACTTCGCCGCCGATGCCGCCCGCGCGCCCTACCGGCCTGCGTCGGCGCCGGAGCTGCCGCCGCTGACCACGATCCCGGCGACCTTGCCGGCCTCGGAGGTGAAGGCGGCACCGCAGGTCGACGTGGCGCCAATCGACACCAAGCCGGCGTCGATGCCGGCCGGCGCGACGCTCGAAAAAGGATTGAAGGGATTCAAGTGAGAGTTTCCGCAACGCGCTCGATCAGCTTCCTGGCTCGCCTGGCGGCCCTGTTCTTCTTTGCCGCCACGGTCGCCGTGGCCCAGGTGCCGCCGCGGGCCGAGCCGGTGCTCGGCGTCGGCGACGTCGTCAAGATCACCGTCTATCAGAACCCCGACCTCTCGGTGGAGGCGCGCGTCTCGGAGCTCGGCCAGATCAACTTCCCGCTCATCGGCACGGTGACGATCGGTGGGCTCTCCGTGTCGCAGGCCCAGGCCCTGATCGAGAAGCGCCTGCGCGACGGCGGTTTCGTGCTCAAGCCGCAGGTGACGATCCAGACGACCCAGATCCGCAGCAGTCAGGTGTCGATCCTCGGTCAGGTCGCCAAGCCCGGTCGGTTCCCGATCGAGATCGTCGGCAGCAAGGTCTCGGAGATGATCGCTGCCGCCGGCGGCGTCGTTCCCGGCGGCGCCGACATCGTCACCCTCGTCGGCAACCGCGACGGCAAGTCGATCAAGCTCGACATCGACCTGCCGCTCATCCTGCAGCAGGGTCGCGCCGACCTCGACATCCCGGTCGAAAACGGCGACATCATCTACGTCGACCGGGCGCCGACGTTCTACATCTACGGCGAGGTGCAGCGCCCGGGGCAGCTCCGCGTCGAGCGCGGCATGACGCTGATGCAGGCGCTCGCGCAAGCCGGCGGCCTGACGGCCCGGGGCACGACCCGCGGCATCAAGGTTCACCGCAAGGATGCGGCCGGCGTCGTGCAGGTTCGCGAGATCAAGATGAACGATCCGGTCGAGCGCGACGACGTGATCTATGTGACTGAATCGCTCTTCTGAGGTGCCATCGTGTTCCTGACGCAATACCTTCGGATCATCTGGGCGCGCAAGTGGGTCGTCCTCGGGCTGTTCGTCCTGATCGCCGCGGTGGGCATCGCGACGACGATGCTGCTGCCGCGCCAGTACACCGCCGAGACCTCGCTGGTCATCGAGATGCGGATCGATCCGGCGCTCGGCGCGCTGGCGCCGGCGCTCGCCGCGCCGAGCTACATGGCGACGCAGGTCGAGATCTTGCGCAGCGAGCGCGTCGCGTCCCGCGCGGTCAAGCTCCTCGGCGTCGAGCGCTCGGCGGCGGCGGTGGCGCAGTGGCGCGAGGCGACCAAGGCCAAGATCTCGCTCGAGCGCTATTTCGCCGGCGTGCTGCAGCGCGGTCTCGGCGTGGAGGCGGGCCACGGCAGCGCCATCATCAACCTGAGCTTCACGGCCGCAGACCCGATCTTCGCGCAAGCCGCCGCGAACGCCTTCGCGCAGGCCTACCAGGACGTGTCGGTCGAGCTTCGCGTGGCTCCCGCGCGCCAGTCCGCGACGTTCCTCGACGACCAGGTGAAAGCACTGCGTGCCGATCTCGAGAGCGCGCAGGCGCGGCTCTCGAAGTTCCAGCAGACCAAGGGCATCGTCGTCACCGACGAGCGCCTCGACCAGGAGAACGCGCGCTTCAACATGCTGATCTCGCAGTTGGCGGCGGCGCAGTCCGAGCGGGTGGAAACGGAGACGAGGCTGCGCAATACCGGCGGCGAGACGTCGCCCGACGTTCTCGGCAGCGGCGCCGTGCAGGGCCTCAAGGCGCAGCTTGCGCAAGTGGAGACGAAGCTCAGCGACATCAGCAGCATCGTCGGCAAGAACCATCCGCAGCGGCTGCAGCTCGAAGCGCAGATCGCCGAGCTCAAGCGGCAGATCGCGGCGGAAACCCGTCGCGTCGCGGGCGGGACCTCGACGCTGAGCCGTGGCAGCTCGCAGAAGGTGAGCGAGCTGCAGGCGATGGTCGACCAGCAGAAGCGCCAGCTGCTGTCGCTGCGCTCGGACCGCGACCAGATCGCCGTCTACCAGCGTGACGTCGAGGCGGCGCAGCGCGCCTACGACGCCGTCTCGATGCGGCTCGGCCAGGTCAACATGGAAGGCCAGAACAACCAGGCCAACACCCGCCTGCTGAGCCCCGCCGTCGAGCCGCTAGAGCCCTCGCGGCCGAGGGTGATGGTCGGCATCGTCGGCTCGATCCTGGGCGCGCTCGCGGCGGGGATCCTCGCCGCGCTCGGCCTCGAGTTTCTCGACCGGCGCATCCGCCGTCCCGAGGACCTCATGGTCATGCCGGGCGTGCCGGTCATCGGCGTGCTGCAGCCCGCCGATTCGCGGCGTCCGGTCTT
>DATIDZ010000384.1:0-8433 GCA_035456045.1 Caldimonas sp. | reverse complement strand
ACCTGCACCGGCGGCTGCACGGCCCGCCGCGCCGGGCTGAGGCCGGTGGCAATGACGGTGACGCGCAACTGGTCGCCGAGCGATTCGTCGTACGCCGTGCCGTAGATCACGTGGGCGTCCTCCGCGGCGTAGCGACGGATGCAGTTCATCGCGTTGCGGCTCTCCGCCAACTTGAAGGTGTTGCGGTTGGCCGCGATCAGCACCAGCACGCCGCGCGCTCCGGAGAGGTCGATTCCTTCGAGCAACGGGCAGGCGACCGCCGCCTCGGCCGCCTTGTTGGCGCGGTCCGGGCCCGACGCGATCGCCGTTCCCATCATCGCCTTGCCCGGCTCGCTCATCACCGTCTTGACGTCCTCGAAGTCGACGTTGACGAGGCCCGGCATGTGGATGATGTCGCTGATCCCGCCGACGGCGTTCTTCAGCACGTCGTTGGCGTAGGCGAATGCCTGGTCCTGCGTGATGTCGTCGCCGAGGACGTCGAGCAGCTTGTCGTTCAGGATGACGATCAGCGAGTCGACGTTGGCCTCGAGCTCGGCGACGCCGGCGTCGGCGGACTTCATGCGCCGGTTGCCCTCGAACTCGAACGGCTTGGTGACGACGCCGACCGTCAGGATGCCCATCTCCTTGGCGACCCGCGCGATCACCGGCGCCGCGCCCGTGCCCGTGCCGCCGCCCATGCCGGCGGTGATGAAGAGCATGTGCGCGCCCTCGATCGCCTGGCGGATGCGGTCGACCGCTTCCTCGGCCGCGGCCTTGCCCGCTTCCGGCTTGGCGCCGGCGCCGAGACCGGTGGTGCCCAGCTGGATCAGGTGGTGCGCCGCCGAGCGGTTGAGCGCCTGCGCGTCGGTGTTCGCGCAGACGAAGTCGACGCCCTGCACGCCCTGCTCGATCATGTGCTCGACCGCGTTGCCGCCGCCGCCGCCCACGCCGATCACCTTGATCTGCGTGCCCATGCTGAACTCTTCGATCATTTCGATAGCCATCTGTTGCTCCAATCCTTGCAGTTGCCTTGAGTCGTGAAATTCCGGAATACGTTCTTGGTGTGATGAGTCCTCCCGCGGCGTCAGCCCGTCGGCGGCGGGTCGTGCGCGTGCGGCAGCAGGTCGGGCGCGGGTCGGGTGGCGAGAGCGTCGTTCATGTCGTGGCGATTCCTAGAAGTTGCCGAGGAACCAGTCCTTGGCGCGTCCGAACAGGGTCTTCACCGAGCCGGCCTGCTGCGCTGCGCGCTGGCCGCGCGTGCGCGCCATGCGCGCTTCCTCGAGCAGGCCCATCACCGTCGCGGAGCGGGGGTTGGCGACCATGTCGTGCAGCGCGCCGCGATAGGTCGGCGTGCCCTTGCGCACCGGCTTCAGGAAGATGTCCTCGCCGAGCTCGATCATTCCCGGCATCACCGCCGCGCCGCCGGTGATGACGATGCCGCTCGAGAGCAGCTCCTCGAAGCCGCTCTCGCGGATCACCTGGTGGACGAGCGAGTAGATCTCCTCGATGCGCGGCTCGATCACGCCGGCGAGCGCCTGGCGGCTCAGCATGCGCGGCGGCCGGTCGCCGAGGCCGGGCACCTCGAGCTGCTCGTTGGGGTCGGCGAGGAGCTGCTTGGCGACGCCGTACTCGACCTTGATCTCCTCGGCGTCCTTGGTCGGCGTGCGCAGCGCCATCGCGATGTCGCTCGTGATCAGGTCGCCGGCGATCGGGATCACCGCCGTGTGGCGGATCGAGCCGTCGGTGAAGATCGCGACGTCGGTCGTGCCCGCGCCGATGTCGACGAGCGCGACGCCGAGGTCCTTCTCGTCGTCGGTGAGCACCGCGTGGCTCGACGCGCTCGGGTTGAGCACGAGCTGCTCGACCTCGAGGCCGCAGCGCCGCACGCACTTGACGATGTTCTCGGCCGCGCTCTGCGCGCCGGTGACGATGTGCACGCGCACCTCGAGGCGGCCGCCGCTCATGCCGATCGGCTCCTTGACCTCGTGGCCGTCGATCACGAACTCCTGCGGCTCGACGAGCAGCAGGCGCTGGTCGTTCGGGATGTTGATCGCCTTGGCGGTCTCGACGACGCGCGTGACGTCGACCGGCGTGACCTCCTTGTCGCGAACGATCACCATGCCGGTCGAGTTCTGCCCGCGGATGTGCGAGCCGGTGATCCCGGTGTAGACGCGCGTGATCTTGCAGTCGGCCATCATCTCGGCCTCCTTGAGCGCCTGCTGGATCGACTGCACCGTCGCATCGATGTTGACGACGACGCCGCGCTTGAGCCCGTGCGCGGGCGCGCTGCCGAGGCCGGCGATGCGCAGCTCGCCGTCGGGCATCACCTCGGCGACGACCGCCATCACCTTGGCGGTGCCGATGTCGAGGCCGACGACCAGGTCCTTGATTTCCTTGGCCATGTCAGTGCCCGCCCGGCTGCCCGCAGGGCCCTGGCCGCCCCCTCGGGGGGCAGCGAACGTAGAGCGCGTGGGGGTAAAACATTCAGCCTCCCTTCTTCTTCTTCGTTGTCTTGTCGGACGCGGCATCGGTCGTCGTCGACACGCCCTTCAGCCGCACCGCGTAGCCGTCGCTGTGGCGCAGGTCGGCGTACTCGAGCGGCCGGTGATAGCGCGACGTCACCTGATCGACGGTCGCGACGAAGCGCGCGGCGCGGGCGAGGACGTCGTCGTCGCTGCCGCGGCCCAGCTCGACGACGGCGCCGGTGTCGAGCGTCGCCTGCCACGAGCCCCGGCCCGACAGCTCGAGCGCCTCGACGCGGGCGCCGAGCGGCGCGAGCGCGGCCTCGACGCGCGCCAGCATCGCCAGCACGTGCGCCGAGCTGCCTTCCGGGCCGGCGAGCGTCGGCAGGCCGTCGTCCTCGACGTCGCCGACGTTGGCCTCGAAGACCTCGCCGAAGCTGTTGACGAGCCGGTCCGCGCCGCTCTCGCCGCCCCAGATCGCGACCGGCCGGTGCTCCTCGAGCTGCACGCGCAGCCGATTCGGCCAGACGCGCCGCACGACCGCCAGGCGCACCCAGGGAACCGACTCGAACGCGCGCCGGACCGCGCGCAGGTCCATGGTCACGAAATTGCCGGCGAGCTTGGGCGCCGCGTTCGCGCGGATCGTCGAGACGCTGTTGCGGGCGACGTCACCGTCGACGCTGATCGCGCGGATCGCGAAGAACGGCTGGCGCGCGAGCCACATCACCGCCATCGCCGCGAGCAGGATCGCCGCCACGACCGCGAGCGCGGCGGCAGTCGCGTTCATCAGGCGCACGTCGGCCGGCAGCGGCGCCATCGTCGTTCCTGCCCGCGTCGTGGTGGCCATCGGCTCAGGCTCCCGGCTGCGCCGCGCGCGCCGAATCGAGCGATGCGCTGGCGAGCAGCCGCACGCAGAGCGCTTCGTAGCTGATGCCGGCGGCGCGTGCCGACATCGGCACCAGCGAATGCGAGGTCATCCCGGGCGAGGTGTTCATCTCGAGCAGGAAGGGCTTGCGGTCGCTGCGACGAAGCATCAGGTCGGCGCGGCCCCAGCCGCGGCAGCCGAGCAGGCGATAGCCGGCGAGGACGATGCGCTGGATCTCCGCCTCCTCGTCGGCCGGCAGGCCGCTCGGGCAGTCGTAGCGGACGACGTCGGTGAAGTACTTGTTCTGGTAGTCGTACGCGCCCTCGGGCGCGACGATGCGGATGACCGGCAGCGCGCTGGCGCCGTTCCCTTCGCCGAGCACCGGGCACGTCACTTCGTCGCCGTCGATGAACTCCTCGCAGAGCACGTCGGCGTCGTACTTCGCCGCCAGCGCGACCGCGTCCTGCATCTGCGAGTAGCCGACCACCTTGGTGATGCCGATCGACGAGCCCTCGCGCGGCGGCTTGACGACGAGCGGCAGGCCGAGCACGTCGGGCACCGCGCGCACGTTCTCGCGCTGCTGCTGGTCGGGCGCGAGCCGGACGAACTTCGGCGTCGGCAAGCCTTCGGCGAGCCAGATTCGCTTGGTCATCACCTTGTCGATCGCGATCGCCGACGCCATCACGCCCGAGCCGGTGTACGGGATGCCGAGCAGCTCGAGCGCCCCCTGGACGCTGCCGTCCTCGCCGTGGCGGCCGTGCAGGGCGATGAAGCAGCGCGCGAAGCCCTCCTTCTTCAGGTCGCCGAGCTCGCGCTCGGCCGGATCGAACGCGTGCGCGTCGACGCCCTGCGACTGGAGCGCGGCAAGCACGCCCGTCCCCGAGAGCAGCGAGATCTCGCGCTCGGCCGACGTGCCGCCCATCAGCACCGCGACCTTGCCGAGCGACGCTGCGGAGGATGTGTTCATGCGGGCCTCCCCACCAGTTCGACGACCTGCGCCGGCACGTTGCCGATCGGCCCGGCGCCCATCGAGATCACGACGTCGCCGGGCTGCGCGTGCTCGACGATCGCCTGCGCCATCGCGCCGATCTCGTCGACGAAGACCGGATCGACGCGGCCGGCCACGCGCAGCGCGCGCGCCAGCGAGCGGCCGTCGGCGGCGACGATCGGCGCCTCGCCGGCCGCGTACACCTCGGCGAGCAGCACCGCGTCGGCGCTGCCCATCACCTTCACGAAATCCTCGAAGCAGTCGCGCGTGCGCGTGTAGCGGTGCGGCTGGAACGCGAGCAGGATGCGGCGGCCGGGGTACGCACCGCGCGCCGCCGCCAGCGTCGCCGCCATCTCGGCCGGGTGGTGGCCATAGTCGTCGATGAGCGTGAAGCTGCCTTCGCCCGACGCCGCCGGCTGGTCGCCGTAGTGCTGGAAGCGGCGGCCGACGCCGTGGAATTCGGCGAGTCCCTTGACGACGGCGGCATCGGCGAGCTCGAGCTCGGTCGCGACGGCGATCGCCGCCAGTGCATTGAGCACGTTGTGGTGACCGGGCAGGTTGAGCGTCACCTGCAGGTCCGGCATGCGCACGCCGTTCCTGCGCTGAACGGTGAAGCGCATGGTGGCGGCGTGCGCCTCGAGGTTGACGGCGCGAACCATCGCGTCGGGCCCGAAGCCATAGCTCACCAGCGGCCGCGAGATCATCGCCATGATCGAGCGGACCCCGGGATCGTCGACGCACAGGATCGCCGCACCGTAGAACGGCATCTTGTGGATGAACTCGACGAACGCCTGGCGCAGCCTCGCGACGTCGTGACCGTAGGTGTCCATGTGGTCGACGTCGATGTTCGTGACGACGGCCATCACCGGCAGCAGGTTGAGGAACGACGCGTCCGATTCGTCGGCCTCGACGACGATGTAGTCGCCGACGCCGAGGCGGGAGTTGGCCCCGGCGGCGTTGAGGCGGCCGCCGATCACGAAGGTCGGGTCGAGCCCGGCCTCGGCGAGCACGCTCGTGACGAGGCTCGTCGTCGTCGTCTTGCCGTGCGTTCCGGCGATCGCGATTCCCTGCTTGAGGCGCATCAGCTCGGCAAGCATGACGGCGCGCGGGACGACCGGCACCCGCCGTGCGCGTGCGGCCGTGACCTCGGGGTTGTCGGAGCGCACCGCGCTCGACGTGACGACGGCGTCCGCGCCCGCGATGTGATCGGCGGCATGGCCGATCGAGACGCGGATCCCGCGCGCGGCGAGCGCCTTCGTCGTCGCGCTCTCGCTCTGGTCGGAGCCGGAGATGGCGTAGCCGAGGTTGTGCAGGATCTCGGCGATGCCGCTCATGCCGGCGCCCCCGATGCCGACGAAGTGGATGCTCTTGACGGCGTGCTTCATGCGGCCACCAAGCCTTCGATCTCGTCGGCGACGCGCGCGGCCGCATGCGGCCGGGCGAGCGAGCGCGCCTTCGTCGCCATCGCCAGCAGCGCGTCGCGCGTCAGCCCGCTCAGCAGGTCGGCGAGGCGGCCGGGCGAGAGCTCGCCTTGCGGCAGGTGCAGCGCCGCCTCTCGCGCGGCCATCCAGGCGGCGTTGTCGCGCTGGTGCGAGGTCGTGCTGGCGACGAAGGGGACGAGCACGGCGGCGACCCCTGCCGCGCACAACTCGCTCACGGTGATCGCGCCGGCGCGGCAGACGATCACGTCGCACTCGCCGAGGCGGGCCGCCATGTCGTCGATGAAAGGCAGCACTTCGGCGTCGGCACCGGCGGCGGCGTAGGCGGCGCGAACCGAGTCGCGTCCGGCCTCGCCGGTCTGGTGCGTGACGCGCGGCCGCTGCGCCGACGTCATCAGCGCGATCGCCTGCGGCACGCACTCGTTGAGGACGCGCGCGCCCAGGCTGCCGCCGACGACCAGCAGTCGCAGCGCGCCGGTGCGGCCCGCGAAGCGCGTCGCCGGATCGGCGATCGCCTCGATCGCCGCGCGCACCGGATTGCCCGTGACGAGGGCCTTGGCGCCGGCGTCGCGCGCGGAATCGCCGGCGAAGCCGAAGGCGATTCGCCGCGCAGCCGGCGCCAGCAGGCGATTGCTGAGCAGCAGCTCGGCGTCGGCGTTGACGAGGAGGAGCGGCTTTCGCAGCAGCCACGCCGCCCAGCCGCCGGGCAGGCAGATGTAGCCGCCCATGCCGAGGACCGCATCGGCACGTCGGTGCGCGACGATCCGTGCGCTGGCGAAGAACGCCCCGATCAGTCGCAACGCGCCCATCGCGTTGCCGACAAGGCCCTTGCCGCGCATGCCGCTGAACGACACCCGGTCGAGCGCGATGCCGGCGCTCGGCACGAGCCGGTTCTCCATGCCCGACGACGTCCCGAGCCAGCTCACCGTCCAGCCGCGCCGCTTCATCTCGGCGGCGACGGCCAGGCCCGGAATGACGTGTCCGCCGGTGCCGGCCGCCATCACGAGAAGGTGCTTCATGCGCGCCCCCCGCGCATGAGCTGCCGGTTCTCGATGTCGACCCGAAGGACGATCGCGAGCGCGACGAGGTTCATGACGATCGCCGAGCCGCCGTAGCTCATCAGCGGCAGCGTCAGCCCCTTGGTCGGCAGGACGCCGAGGTTCACGCCCATGTTGATAAACGCCTGGCCGCCGACCCAGATGCCGATGCCCTGCGCGAACAGGCCGGCGAAGACACGGTCGAGCGCGATCGCCTGCCGGCCGATATGGAACAGCCGCCGCGCCAGCCAGAAGAACGCGACGATGACGCAAGCCACGCCGACGAAGCCGAGCTCCTCGCCGATCACCGCGAGCAGGAAGTCGGTGTGCGCCTCCGGCAGGTAGTGGAGCTTCTCGACGCTCGAGCCGAGCCCCTGGCCGAAGATCTCGCCGCGGCCGAAGGCGATCAGCGAGTGCGAGAGCTGGTAGGCCTTGCCGAGGGTGTACTTCTCGTCCCAAGGATTGAGGTACGCGAAGATCCGCTCGCGCCGCCACTCGCTGAAGGTGATCATCAGCACGAACGCGCCGATCAGGATCGCGGTGATGAGCAGGAACATCCGGCCGTTGACGCCGCCGAGGAAGAGGATGCCCATCGCGATCGTCGCGATGACGAGGAACGCGCCCATGTCGGGCTCGGCGAGGAGGAGCAGGCCGACGACGCCGATCGAGATCGCCATCGGCACGACGGCGCGCACGAAGTTCTCCTTCACGTCCATGCGCCGCACCATGTAGCCGGCGGCGTACATCGCGATCGCCAGCTTGGTCAGCTCGGACGGCTGGAAGCTCATGATGCCGAGCGGGATCCAGCGGCGCGCGCCGTTGACGCCCTTGCCGATGAAGGGCACGAGGACGACGACGAGGAGGAGCAGCGCGGCGACGAAGATCCAGGGCGAGAGCTTTTCCCACATCGAGACGGGCACCTGCACCGCGACCAGCGCCGCGATGACGGCGATGGCCATGAACATGACGTGGCGCGAGAGGAAGTACGTCGGCGTGTAGCGGGCGAATTTCGGGTTGTCCGGCAGGGCGACCGAGGCGCTGTAGACCATCACCAGCCCGAGCGCGAGCAAGGCGACGACGACGCACACGAGCGTGCGGTCGAAGCCGAGCAGGCGCGCCGGCTGGCCGCGATCGACGCTGATCCACTCGCGCACCGGAATGGCCTCGGGGACCACGCGGCTGCTGCGGTCGCCGCCCTTCGCCGTCTTGCCGGAGGCGGGAGCGGCCAGGCGCTGGCGCCAGGACTGCCACACGTCGGCGAAGACCGCGCTCATGCCGAGCTCCCCTCGAGCGCGGCATCGGCCCGCTCGCCGACCGCCTTCACGAACACCTCGGCGCGGTGCGCGTAGTTGCGGAACATGTCGAGGCTGGCGCACGCCGGGCTCAGCAACACCACGTCGCCACGCCGGGCACGCGCGAACGCGACGCGGACCGCGGCTTCGAGCGTCGCGCACCGCTCGAAAGGAACGCCGGCGTGCTCGGCGACGCCTTCGATCGCCGCCGCGTCGCGGCCGATCGTGACCGCGGCGCGCGCGTAACGCGCGAGGGGCGCGCCCAGCGGCGCGAAGTCCTGCCCCTTGCCGTCGCCGCCCAGGATGCAGACGAGCTTCGCCGGCGCCCGCTCGCTGCCCAGGCCGACGAGCGCCGCCTCGGTGGCGCCGAC
>DATIDZ010000383.1:0-13944 GCA_035456045.1 Caldimonas sp. | reverse complement strand
GAGGTAGGTGTTGCGCAGGTACCAGCAGTACATCGGCCCGGGCAGGTTGGTGCCGTCGCTGTTCCAGTAGAGCAGGTCGAACGGCGGGGGCGACTCGCCCTTCAGGTAGTTGTTGACGACGTAGTTCCAGACCAGCTCGTTGGGGCGCAGGAAGCTGAACGTCGTCGCCAGCTCCTGGCCCTTGAGCAGGCTGCCGCCGCCGGCGCTCTGCTCGCCGATCGTCATCTCGCGCATGCGGACGGAACCCTCGTCGATGAAGATGTCGAGGATGCCGGTCTCGCTGAAGTCGAGGAAGGTCGTCAGCAGCGTCATGCTCGCCGCCGGCCGCTCGCCGCGCGCGGCCAGGACCGCGAGCGCCGTCGCGAGGATGGTGCCGCCGATGCAGAAGCCGAGCGTGTTGATCTGCTCCTGGCCGGTGATCTCCTGCACGATGTCGATCGCGCGCAGGACGGCACCGTCGATGTAGTCGTCCCAGGTGCGCTTCGCGATCTCCTCGCCGGCATTCTTCCAGCTCATCACGAAGACGCGATGGCCTTCCGCGACGCTGTGGCGGATCAGCGAGTTCTCGGGCTGGAGGTCGAGGATGTAGAACTTGTTGATGCACGGCGGCACGAACAGGATCGGCCGCTCGTGCACCTTCGCCGTCAGCGGCGTGTACTCCAGGAGCTGGAAGAACTCGTTCTCGAAGATCACCGCGCCGCTCGTCGTCGCGACGTTGCGGCCGACCTCGAAGGCGCTCTCGTCGGTCTGCGACAGGTGGCCGCGCTGGGTGTCGTCCCAGAGCTGCGTCAGGCCGTGCAGCAGGCTCTCGCCGTTGGTCTCGATCGCCTTCTTCTGCGCCTCGGGATTGAGGGCGAGGAAGTTGCTGGGCGCCGCCGCGTCGATCCACTGCAGCACGGCGAAGCGGATCCGCGCCTGCGTCTTGGCGTCGGCCTCGACGCTCTTGGCGAGCCGCAACAGCGTGCGCGCGTTCAGGAGGTACATCTCGGCGAGGAACGCCGAGGCCGGATTCGACGCCCAGTCGGGGCTCGCGAAGCGGCGGTCGCTCAGGGCAGTCGCCTCGGCCGAGGGCATGAGCATGCGGTTCCAGATCTTCGCGGCGTCGGCGACGTAGTCGCGCTGCGCGGCGGCGAGCGCTTCGGGCGGAACGCCGATGCTCGCGAGCGACTTCCACACTTCGGCCAGCTCCGCACCCGGCAGTACCCCGGGCCGGCTCGACGGACCGAGCGAATCGGCGCTGGCTTGAAGGGACGTCAGCTCATCGGACCGGGCTTCGCGTTTCTTTGCCATGCGCCATTATCGCGACTGGATCGCGCGACCTCCTAGAACAACCATGTACATCGTAGCCATCGCGTGGCTTTACGTCGTCGTCCTGATGTCGCTGGCAGAAGGGTTCGCGGCGGGCGGCAGCTGGCTCGGTGCCGCGATCACGTTTGCGCTCTACGGTCTGTTGCCCGGATCGATCGCGCTCTACCTCGTCGGCACCCCGTCGCGGCGCGCGGCACGCCGCCGCGCCGAGGCCTCAGCGCGGGGCGATCCAGACGGCGGCGGCCATGCGCCCGGTGACGCCGTCGCGCCGGTACGAGAAGAACCGTGACGCGTCTGTGACGGTGCACCATGCACCGCCGCCGACCGTTGTCACGCCCGCCGCGGCGAGTCGATCGCGAGCGAGAC
The DNA here is from genome assembly GCA_035456045.1 of Caldimonas sp. GTDB lineage: Bacteria > Pseudomonadota > Gammaproteobacteria > Burkholderiales > Burkholderiaceae_C > Schlegelella_A. Next base: position 12,270 of record DATIDZ010000383.1, on the reverse strand, counting down.
CGGCCAGGTCGGCGTGCCACTTGCCGTTGCCTGTCGATCGGAAGCGGACCGACGAGCCGCCCCTGGGTCCCGGCGCGGCGCCGAACGCGACCCGCACGTCTTCACCGACCTCGAACGCGTCGGGTCCGATGCAGGCGCCCAGCCACGCGACGACGTCGCGCGGCGCGCAGCCGCCGGCCTCGCACAGCGCTTCGACCGTGCGCTCGACGACTCCCGCAGCCAGGCCGCGCCATCCGGCGTGCGCCGCGGCGACGGCGCGGCCGTCGCGGGCCGCGAGCAGCACCGGCAGGCAATCGGCCGCCTGGACGACGCACGCGACGCCGGCGTCGCTCGTCACGAGCGCGTCGGCCTCGTGGACCGGCGCGCCGGAAGCGGCGTCGGCCGCACCAACGCGGACGACGCGGGTGCCGTGGACCTGGCGCAGGAACACCGGCGCCGCGCCCGCCGTGGCGGCGAGCACCGCCCGGTTGGCGGCGACGGCGCCCGCATCGTCGCCGACGGCGCTGCCGACGTTCATGCTCGCATAGGGCCCGCTGCTCGCACCCCCCGATCGTGTCGTCATCAGGGCGCCGACACCGGCGACGCGCCAGTCGGGCGTCAACCACTCGGCGCTGCCGCTCACGTCGCGTCGGGGCAGGCCGACGGCTGCGTCGACGCGAACGCCGGCTCGGCCATGCACGCCTCGAAGACGCGCATCACGGTTGGCACGTGGTCGAGCCGCGTGTCCATCCGCCGGGCGTTGAAGATCTGCGGCACGAGGACGCACTCGGCCAGGCCCGGCGTGTCGCCGTGGCAGAAGCGCCCGGTCGCCGGGTGGCCGGCGAGCTGCCGCTCGACCACCTCGAGACCGGTCTCGATCCAGTGGCGGTACCAGCGGTTCTTGTCGTCGTCCGAGACCTTGAGCTCGCCTTGCAGGTAGCGCAGCACGCGCAGGTTGTCGAGGGGATGGATCTCGCAGGCGATGTCGAGCGCGATCGCTCGCACGCGCGCGCGGCCGAGCGCATCGGCGGGCAGCAGCGGCGGCTGGGGAACCGTCTCGTCGAGGTACTCGATGATCGCCAGCGACTGGGTGAGCGTCGCCGGCGCGCCCGATCCGGCGTCGTCGAGGACGAGCGCCGGCACCAGCTGCGACGGCGCAAGGGCGCGAAACGCCGGCGCGAGATGCTCGTTCTTGACGAGGTGGACCGGCAGGTACTCGTAGTCGAGCTTCTTCAGCGCGAGCGCGATCCGGACCCGGTACGACGCCGACGAGCGAAAGTAGTTGTAGAGCTGCACGACGCGAGTCGCCGCGGGGCCGACTAGACGAGCGTGACCTGGAGCGAGCCGACGCCGCTCACCTCGGCCTTCAAGACGTCGCCCCGCGCGACCGCGGCGACGCCCTCGGGCGTGCCGGTGAAGATCAGGTCGCCGGGCTGCAGCTCCCACGCCGCCGACAGGTGCTCGATGATCTCGCCGAGGTTCCAGATCAGCTTGCCGATCGTGCTCTGCTGGCGCATCTTGCCGTTGACCTCGAGCGTGATCCGCGTCTCGGCGTCGACCTTGCACTCGGCGGCGCGCCGGATCGGCCCGATCGGCGCCGAATGGTCGAAGCTCTTGCCGATGTCCCATGGCCGGCCGAGCTTCTTCGCCTCGCCCTGCAGGTCGCGGCGCGTCATGTCGAGACCGACGGCGTAGCCCCAGATGTGGCTCATCGCGTCGCTCGCCGCGATCCCCTTGCCGCCCTTGCCGATGGCAGCGACGAGCTCGACCTCGTGGTGCAGGTCCTTGGTCAGCGTCGGGTACGGCATGCGGCCGACCTCGCCTTCGGCGACCGGCAGCACCGCGTCGGCGGGCTTCATGAAGAAGAACGGCGGCTCGCGGCCGGTGAAGCCCATCTCCTTGGCGTGCTCGACGTAGTTGCGGCCGACGCAGTAGATGCGACGGACCGGGAAGGTCTCGCCGCGCGACCCTGCGACGGGAACGATGCCGCCGGCGGCGGCTGCGATGACATGGCTCATGGGCGGTGCTTTCGGTGTGCGGCGACGGTGCGAATTCCCTGCGGCCGGAGAGGCCGCCTCGGCGACGATGATGCCATGCGCCACCCTACACTCGTGCCATGTTCGCGCCCCGCAGCATCAAGCACTGTCGCGCCTGCGGCGGCCAGGTGCGCTACCAGACGCCGGCCGACGACAACCGCGATCGCGCGACGTGCATGGTCTGCACGACGATCCACTACGAGAACCCGCTCAACGTCGTCGGCACGCTGCCGGTCTGGCAGGACAAGGTGCTGCTCTGCCGGCGCGCGATCGAGCCGCGCCACGGCCTGTGGACGCTTCCCGCCGGCTTCATGGAGCTCGGCGAGACGACCGAGGAAGGCGCCCTGCGCGAGACCGTCGAGGAGGCGGGCGCGCGGGTCGAGCTCGAAGGGCTGTATTCGCTCATCAACGTCGTCCGCGCGGGCCAGGTCCACCTCTTCTATCGCGCGCGCATGCTCGACGTCGACTTCGTGCCCGGACCGGAATCGCTCGAGGCCAGGCTCTTCGGCGAGGACGACGTGCCGTGGGACGAGATCGCCTTTCGCACGACGAGGATGACGCTCGAGTTCTTCTTCGCCGACCGGCGCGAGGGCCGCTACCCGTTCCACGCCGCCGACATCGCTTGACAGCGTCGGCGCCGCACGCTCAGGGCGAGCGCGCTGCGGACGCTCGGTCCGTCGGCCGGTTCAGCGCGATGCCGCAGCCGGCGATCGCCGCCTCGGCCTGCGCTTCCCAGCCGCGGTTGGCCGCCGGGCTCGCCGGGCTCGGGTGCGGGACGCAGCCGATGTCGACCCCCATGCCGGCGAGCGCAATGCCGGCGCGTCGCTCGGCGAAGCGGCCGACGCCGAGCACGCACGACGGCGCCAGCTGGCGCACCGTTTCGCGCAACGCCTCGTCGCAATGCGCGGCGATCGCTCGCTGCTCGTCGCTCGCGAGCTTGTCGAGCGGCAGGTTGCGACCGGACTCCTCGAGGAACAGCAGCGGACAGTAGTTGGCGACGAAGAAGCGTGCGAAGAAGGCCTCCGGCGTCACGAAGCGGCGGCGCGCCCAGCCCCAAAGCCGCTGCCCGCTGACTTCGGCGCGGTGGCAGTCGAAGCCTGCGACGGGGCGCTTCGGATGCTCGCGCGCAGGCTTGCCGATCGGCGCGCGGATGCCGAGCCAATCGCGAACGCTCGCGACCTCGCCGAACGGGACGCCGGTCTGCGCCATGCCGAACGGCCCCGGATTCATGCCGACGAAGATCGCCTCCTTCGGCGCGCTCGCGAAGCGCTCGACGTACGCGGCGTAGGCGTCGCGCGCGTACTCGAGCGGGTTGTAGACGAAGGCGACCGGCGGCCGGAAGCGCAGCGCCGCGAGCTCGCTCGACAAGCGATCGGCGACCGCGAGCAGCGGCGTCATGCGCTCGCCCGGCTCGCCGCGGGAGGTCGCGGGCGACGGCACGACGGCGTCAGCGCCGGGCCGGCGGCAGGTCGGTGCAGACGCCCTCGAACGCCTCCGCCGCGAGGCCGATCGATTCGCCGAGCGTCGGATGCGGATGGATCGTCTTGCCGATGTCGACCGCGTCGGCGCCCATCTCGATCGCGAGCGCGATCTCGCCGATCATGTCGCCGGCGTGCGTGCCGACGATGCCGCCGCCGACGATCTGGTGGCTCGCCTCGTCGAACAGCAGCTTGGTGAAGCCCTCGTCGCGGCCGTTGGCGATGGCCCGGCCCGACGCCGTCCACGGGAAGAGGCCCTTCTTCACCTTGACGCCGCGCGCCTTGGCGTCGTCCTCGGTGATGCCGACCCAGGCGATCTCCGGATCGGTGTAGGCGACGCTCGGGATCACGCGCGCGTCGAACGCGGTCTTCGCGAGCTTCTCGTCGCCGAGCTGCTCGCCCGCCGCGACCTCGGCCGCGACGTGCGCCTCGTGCACCGCCTTGTGCTCGAGCATCGGCTGGCCGACGATGTCGCCCACCGCGAAGATGTGCGGCACGTTGGTGCGCATCTGGATGTCGACCGGAACGAAGCCCCGCTCGCTGACGTTGACGCCGGCCGCCTCCGCGCCGATCCGCTTGCCGTTCGGCACCCGACCGACCGCCTGCAGGACGAGGTCGTAGACCTGCTCCTTGAGGGAGCCCTCGCCTTCGAACTTGACGAAGATGCCGGCGGCCCGCGCGTCCGCGCTCACCGTCTTCGTCTTCAGCATGATGTTGTCGAAGCGAGGCGCGTTGAGCTTCTGCCAGACCTTCACCAGGTCGCGGTCGGCGCCAGGCATCAGGCCGTCGAGCATCTCGACGACGTCGAGGCGCGCGCCGAGCGTCGAGTACACCGTGGCCATCTCGAGGCCGATGATGCCGCCGCCGACGATCAGCATGCGCTTGGGCTGCACCGGCAGCTCGAGCGCGCCGGTCGACGTGACGACTCGCGGATCGTCCTTCGGCATGAAGGGCAGCTTTACCGCCTCGGAGCCGGCCGCGATGATCGCGCGCGTGAAGCCGATCGTCGTCGTGCCGCCGGCGGCGAGGTCGACGACGACGTGGTGGTCGTCGCTGAAGCGGCCGCTGCCGGTGACCACCGTGACCTTCCTCATCTTCGCCATCTGCGCCAGGCCGCCGGTGAGCCGGCCGACGACCTTGTTCTTGTGCGCGACGAGCCTGGCGGGGTCGACCTTCGGCGCGCCGAACTCGACGCCGACGGCGCCGAAGTGCGCCACCTCGTCGATCACCGCGGCGACGTGCAGCATCGCCTTCGACGGGATGCAGCCGACGTTGAGGCAGACGCCGCCGAGCGTCTTGTAGCGCTCGACGAGGACGACCTTGAGGCCGAGGTCGGCGGCGCGGAACGCCGCCGAGTAGCCGCCCGGGCCGGCGCCGAGGACGAGCAGGTCGCAGACGGTGTCGCCGCCGACGTTCGTCGGCGTCGCTGCCGGCGCGCGCGCCGGGGCGGCCGAAGGTGGCGGAGCGGCGGCGGCCGGTGCGGCGGTGGGCGCGGCGGCCGCTGCGGGAGGCGCCGCCTTCGGGGCGTCCGTGGCGGCGGCCTCGCCCTCGAGGCGCAGGATCAGCGTCCCTTCGTTGACCTTGTCGCCGACCGCGACCTTCATCTCCTTGACGACGCCGGCATGCGACGACGGAATCTCCATCGAGGCCTTGTCGCTCTCGATCGTGATCAGGCTCTGCTCGACGGCGACCGTGTCGCCTGGCTTGACCAGCACCTCGATGACCGCGACGTCGCTGAAGTCGCCGATGTCGGGGACCCGCACATCGACCGTCACAGCAGCACCCGCCGGAAGTCGCCGAGCACCTGGATCAGGTAGGCATTGAAGCGCGCCGCGGCAGCGCCGTCGACGACACGGTGGTCCCAGCTGAGCGAGAGCGGCAGGATCAGGCGCGGCTGGAACGCCTTGCCGTCCCAGACCGGCTCGGTCGTGCTGCGGCAGACGCCCAGGATCGCGACCTCGGGCGCGTTGATGATCGGCGTGAAGTAGCGGCCGCCGATGCCGCCCAGCGACGAGATCGAGAAGCAGCCGCCGCTCATGTCGTTGGGCGTGAGCTTGCCGTCGCGCGCCTTCTTCGCGAGCTCGCCCATCTCCGTCGAGATCTGGAGCACGCCCTTCTTGTCGGCGTCCTTGATGACGGGGACGACCAGGCCGTTCGGCGTGTCAGCAGCGAAGCCGATGTGGAAGTACTGCTTGAGGACGATCTGCTCGCCGTCGAGGCTGGCGTTGAACTCGGGGAACTTCTTCAGCGCCGCGACCGAGGCCTTGATCAGGAACGCGAGCATGGTCACCTTGACGCCGCTCTTCTCGTTCTCCTTGTTGGTGGAGACGCGGAACGCCTCGAGGTCGGTGATGTCGGCGTCGTCGTGGTTGGTGACGTGCGGGATCATCACCCAGTTGCGGTGCAGCGCCGGGCCGCTGATGCGCTTGATCCGCGACAGGTCCTTGCGCTCGATGGGCCCGAACTTGGCGAAGTCGACCTGCGGCCACGGCAGGATGCCCGGCATCGCGCCGCCGCTGGCCGGCGCCGCCGCGCCCTTCGCGCCCGCCTGCGCGCGCGTCTGCGTCTGGCCCGCGAGCACCGCCTTGACGAAGCCCTGGACGTCCTCCTGGGTGATGCGGCCCTTCGGTCCGCTGCCCTTGACCTCGTCGAGCGGAACGCCGAGCTCGCGCGCGAGCTTCCTGATCGCCGGCGACGCGTGCGGCAGCGCACCGGTCGGCGCGCTCGGCTCGTGCGCCGGCAGCGCCGCCGTCGGCACGTGCCGCTCGCCGGTCGCCGGTGCCGCAGGCCCCGGGCCCGGTGGCGGCGCACCGGAGGAGGCGCCGACGCGGTCTTCGGCGGGCGACGTCGCGGCGCCGGCCGTGACCGCGGAGCTCGGCGGCAGCACGTCGCCCGCCCTGCTCTCGACGATCGCGAGGACGCTGCCCTGCGACACCTTGTCGCCGACCTTGACCTTGAGCGCCTTGACGACGCCCGCTGCGCTCGACGGAATCTCCATCGACGCCTTGTCGCTCTCGACGGTCACCAGGCTCTGCTCGAGCGCGACCGTGTCGCCGGGCTTGACGAGGACCTCGATCACGGCGACCTCGTCGAAGTCGCCGATGTCGGGAACGACGACCTCGACCTCGCCGCCGCCGGCGGCCGACTGCGCGCGCGGGCCGAGCGTCGGCGCGGCGGGCGCAGGCGAGGGCGGCGCGGACGGCGCGGACGCGGCCGCGGCCGCGGGTGCCGGCGCAGCCGCCGCGGCGGACGGAGCGCCTGCCGCTGCGCCCTCCCCCTCGAGGATCAGCAGCAAGGTCCCCTCGTTGACCTTGTCGCCCACCTTGACCTTCATCTCCTTGACGACGCCGGCGGTGCTCGACGGAATCTCCATCGACGCCTTGTCGCTCTCCACCGTGACGAGCGACTGCTCGGCGGCGACGCGGTCGCCGGGCTTGACCAGGACCTCGATGACTTCGACGTCCTTGAAGTCGCCGATGTCGGGAACCTTGACTTCGAGAGCAGCCATGTCGTTGTTCTTCCTGCAGGCCGCTCAGGCGTAGAGCGGGTTGATCTTGTCGACGTCGATCTTGTAGCGCGCGATCGCCTCGCTGACCTTGGCGACCGGGACGCTGCCCTCTTCGGAGAGCGCCTTCAGCGCGGCGACGACGATGTAGTGGCGGTCGACCTCGAAATGCTCGCGCAGCTTGGTGCGGAAGTCGCTGCGGCCGAAGCCGTCGGTGCCGAGCACCTTGTACGAGCGGCCCTTCGGCAGGAAGGCGCGGATCTGCTCCGCATAGTTCTTCATGTAGTCCGTCGACGCGATCACGGGCCCGCCGAATTTCTCGAGCTGCTGGGCCACGAACGCGACGCGCGGCCGCTCGGCCGGATGAAGCAGGTTCCAGCGCTCGACGTCCTGGCCGTCGCGGGCCAGCTGGTTAAAGCTCGGGCAGCTCCAGACGTTGGCGGCGATTCCCCACTCGCCCTCGAGCAGGTCGCGCGCGGCGATGCTCTCGCGCAGGATCGTTCCGCTGCCGAGCAGGTTGACGCGCGGCGCCTTCTTCGCGCCTTCCTGCAGCAGGTACATGCCCTTGACGATCTCCTCCTCGCTGCCGTGGCGCAGCCCCGGCTGCGCGTAGTTCTCGTTCAGGAGCGTCAGGTAGAAGTAAACGTTGTCCTGCTGCTCGACCATGCGGACGAGCCCGTCATGCAGGATCACGCCGACCTCGTGGGCGAAGGTCGGGTCGTACGAGATGCAGTTCGGGATCGTGCCGGCGAGGATGTGGCTGTGGCCGTCCTCGTGCTGGAGGCCCTCGCCGTTGAGCGTCGTCCGCCCCGACGTGCCGCCGAGGAGGAAGCCGCGCGCCTGCATGTCGCCGGCGGCCCAGGCGAGGTCGCCGACGCGCTGGAAGCCGAACATCGAGTAGTACACGTAGAACGGCACCATGATGCGGTTGTTCGTCGAGTACGACGTCGCCGCCGCGATCCAGCTGCTCATGCCGCCCGGCTCGTTGATGCCTTCCTGCAGCACCTGGCCCGCCTTGTCCTCGCGGTAGTACATGACCTGGTCGCGGTCGACCGGCGTGTACTGCTGCCCGGCCGGGTTGTAGATGCCGATCTGGCGGAACAGGCCCTCCATGCCGAAGGTGCGCGCCTCGTCGACGAGAATGGGCACCGCGCGCGGGCCCAGGTCCTTGTCGCGCAGCAGCTGCGTCAGGAAGCGCACGAACGCCTGCGTCGTCGAGATCTCGCGACCTTCGGCGGTCGGCTCGAGTACCGCCTTGAAGGTGTCGAGCGGCGGCACCTTGAGCTGCTCATCGGCGCGCGGGCGGCGCTTCGGCAGGTAGCCGCCGAGCGCCTTGCGCCGGTCCTGCAGGTACTTCATCTCCGGCGTGTCGTCAGCCGGTTTGTAGAACGGGATGTTCTCGAGCTGGTCGTCGGGGATGGGAATGTTCCAGCGGTCGCGGAACGCCTTGACGTCCTCGTCGACGAGCTTCTTGGTCTGGTGGGCGGTGTTCTTGCCTTCGCCGCTCTTGCCCATCCCGAAGCCCTTGACGGTCTTGACGAGCAGCACCGTCGGCTGGCCCTCGTGGTGGGCGGCGCGATGGAAGGCGGCGTAGACCTTCTGCGGGTCGTGACCGCCGCGGTTGAGCCGCCAAATGTCCTCGTCGCTCATGGTCGACACGGCCTCGAGCAGCGTCGGGTCCTGGCCGAAGAAGTGCTTGCGGACGAACGCGCCGTCGTTCGCCTTCATCGCCTGGTAGTCGCCGTCGACGGTCTGCATCATCACCTTGCGCAGGATGCCGCGCTTGTCGCGGGCCAGGAGCGGATCCCAGTAGCTGCCCCAGATCAGCTTGATCACGTTCCAGCCCGAGCCGCGGAACTCGCCCTCGAGCTCCTGGATGATCTTGCCGTTGCCGCGCACCGGCCCGTCGAGCCGCTGCAGGTTGCAGTTGATGACGAAGATCAGGTTGTCGAGCTTCTCGCGCGATGCCAGGCCGATGGCGCCGAGCGACTCGGGCTCGTCCATCTCGCCGTCGCCGCAAAACACCCAGACCTTGCGCTTCGCGGTGTCGGCGATGCCGCGCGCGTGCAGGTACTTGAGGAAGCGCGCCTGGTAGATCGCCATCAGCGGGCCGAGGCCCATCGAGACGGTCGGGAACTGCCAGAACTCGGGCATCAGCTTCGGATGCGGATAGCTGGAGATGCCCTTGCCGTCGACCTCCTGGCGGAAGTTGAGCAGCTGGTCCTCGGTCAGCCGACCCTCCATGTAGGCGCGCGCATAGACCCCTGGCGAAGAATGGCCTTGGATGTAGAGCAGGTCGCCGCCATGGTCGGCCGTCTCGGCGTGCCAGAAGTGGTTGAAGCCGGTGCCGAACATCGTCGCCAGCGACGCGAAGCTCGAGATGTGGCCGCCGAGGTCGCCGCCGTCGGCGGGATGCAGGCGGTTCGCCTTGACCACCATCGCCATCGCGTTCCAGCGCATGTACGCGCGCAGGCGCTCCTCGATCTCGATGTTGCCGGGGGTGCGCTCCTCCTGGTCGGTGGGAATCGTGTTGACGTAGGCGGTGTTGGCCGAGAACGGCATGTCGATGCCGGCCTGGCGGGCCTGGTCGATCAGCTGCTCGAGAAGGAAATGGGCGCGCTCGCCGCCTTCGGACGCGATGACCGCCGACAACGCGTCGAGCCACTCGCGCGTTTCGAGTGCGTCGGGGTCGTTGGCGACAGCGCCGGACGTGCTTTCAGGGAGGGCTGACATCGTTGTCTCCGGTCTCTGTTCTGTTCGTCCAAAGTGTCGCACATGCTCCCCGATAATCGCCCCATGCAGCGTGCCGATCCGGTGCCCTCCCCGACGCGTCCCAGCCGCACGTGGGCGGAGCGCGTCTTCGGCCACTGGTGGCGACGCCAGTCGGCGGCGCGCCAGGACCGCTATGCGACCCTCGGTCCCCTGCTCTCGGTGCTCCTCTTCCTCGCGGCCATCGTCTCGGCATTCTGGTACCTCCGCAACGAAGAGTTCGAGCGCGAGCAGGAGGCCGTGCGCCGCGACACCGAAGTGGCCCAGCAACAGATGCGCCTGCGCCTGATCGAGAACCACGAGCAGCTGACGCGGATGGCGCGCGAGCTGGTCGGCCGCACCCTCGATCACGACACCTTCCTCGTCCAGGCCGCGGCGTTCACGCTCGAGCACCCCGAGGTCAGCAACCTGATCTGGCTGAACGACCGGCGCGTGCGGATCGGCGGCTACTCGGGGACGACGTTCCCGCCCGAGACCGGCACCAGCGGCGTCGAGACGCCGGCCTCGCTGCCCGTCGAGAAATCGGGCACGGCCCCCGAGGAAGCGTTCGTTCGCGCCCGCGAGACGCGCCAGACCGCCTACTCGCAGCCCTTTCCCGACAGCTTCGGCAACCCGGTCTTCCAGGCCCAGATTCCGCTCGTCGACCATGGCGTCTTCCATGGATCGCTCCTGGTCGAGTACTCGGTCGAGCGGCTGCTGCGCTACTTCGTGCCGACCGAGATCGCGCGCCGCCACGCCATCTCGGTGCTCGACGCGCGCGGACGCTCTCTGGCGAGCACGGTCATGACGCTGCCCGGCTCGGCGAAGGCGCGGCCGTCGATCGTGTTCGAGCTGCCGGTGGCGCCGGCCGAGAACGGCCTCGTCCTGCGCGGCCAGGGCTACCGGACCTCGATCGGCCTGATCGGCAACGGTCTGTTCTGGATGGTCATGCTGCTGTCCGCGCTCACCGTCTGGATGCTGCTCGGCACCTGGCGCCACATGCACCGTCGCCTGCAGATGCAGGCCACGCTCGTCTCCGAGACCAACTTCCGGCGCGCGATGGAGAACTCGATGCTGACCGGCATGCGCGCGATGGACATGGAAGGGCGCATCAGCTACGTCAACCCGGCGTTCTGCGCGATGACCGGCTTCTCGGAGGGCGACCTGATCGGCCAGCACCCACCCTTCCCGTACTGGCCGCACGACCGCATCGACGAGAATGCGCGCCTGCTCGAGCAGGAGCTTCAGGGCAAGAGCCCGACCGGCGGCATCGAGGTCAAGGTGATGCGAAAGGACGGCTCGCGCTTCGACGCCCGCATGTACGTCTCGCCGCTGATCGACCCCAAGGGCCAGCAGACCGGCTGGATGACGTCGATGACCAACATCACCGAGGCCAAGCGCATCCGCGACCAGCTGACCGCGTCGCACGAGCGCTTCACGACCGTCCTCGAGGGCCTCGACGCCGCCGTGTCGGTGCTCTCGGTGCAGCAGGGCGAGCTGCTGTTCGCCAACCGCTCGTACCGGCTCTGGTTCGGCGCCGATTCGAAAGGCCACGCGCAGCTCTCGGGCGGCGACTCGTCGCTGCTCGCTCATTCCGACGGAGACGACGCCGTCGACGGCCTCGGCGGCCTGCCGACGCAGGAGCTCACCGCCGCCGGCTCCGACTCGCGCGAGGTGTTCGTCGAGGCGCTGTCGAAGTGGTTCGACGTCCGCGCGCGCTACCTCCAATGGACCGACGGCCGGCTCGCGCAGATGCTGATCGCCACCGACATCACCGAGCGGCGCAGCGCCGAGGCGATCGCCGCCAGCCAGGCCGAGAAGGCGCAGGTGACGAGCCGGCTCGTGACGATGGGCGAGATGGCGTCGTCGGTCGCGCACGAGCTCAACCAGCCGCTGACGGCGATCACGAACTACTGCAACGGCATGGTGACGCGCGTCGAGAACAACGCGATCGACAAGGCCGACCTCATCGCCGCGCTGCAGAAGACCTCGCGTCAGGCCGAGCGCGCCGGCCAGATCATCCACCGCATCCGCTCGTTCGTGAAGCGGAGCGAGCCGCAGCGCCAGAAGGCCTCGGCACAGACGATCGTCGACGACGCGGTCGACCTCGCCGGCATCGAGCTCAGGCGCCGCAACGTCGCCATCCAGACCTACGTCGCGCAGCGCCTGCCGCCGCTGATGGTCGACCCGATCCTGATCGAGCAGGTCGTCCTCAACCTGCTCAAGAACGCCGCCGAGGCGATCGACAACGCGCAGCTGCCGGCGGCGCGGCGGCGCATCGAGCTGCGCGTCGTGCCGCGCCACACCGCCGAGGAAGGCGACGTCATCGAGTTCACGGTCAGCGACAAGGGTCCGGGGCTGAAGGACGAGGTCATCCGCCGCATGTACGAGGCGTTCTTCTCGACCAAGGTCGACGGCCTCGGCATCGGCCTCAGCCTCTGCCGCTCGATCATCGAGAGCCACCAGGGAAGGATCAAGGCGGTCAACCTCTACAATGGCGAAACCGCCATCGGCTGCCGATTCA
>DATIDZ010000382.1:0-8874 GCA_035456045.1 Caldimonas sp. | reverse complement strand
CGAGCCGCTGGCGGTCTGGGACAACGACGGCAACCTGGTTCCGATCCTGGCCGCCGAGGTGCCGACCGGCTTCAGGTTGTTCGGCGCCTCGCGCGACTTCGCGCCGGCGTACGGCGCGAACAGGTGGCGCGGCAGGATCATTCCCTCGGCGGCGCAGAACGCGGTGCCCCAGAACGGCGTCGGCTTCTGGAACGAGACCAGGACCGTGTGGTCGTCGACCTTGGTCACCGTCAGGTCCTTGTAGACGCCGACCGTCACGCACGCCGACGCCGGATCGCGCGCGAACTCCCAGGTGAAGACGACGTCGTCGGCGGTGAACGGCTTGCCGTCGTGCCAGGTGACGCCTTTCTTCAGGCGCCAGCGGACGACCTTGCCGCCCTCGAGCACGCCGCCGTTGGCGATCGACGGGATGTCGGCGGCCAGGATCGGAACCAGGTTGCCGTCGTTGTCCCAGACCGCCAGCGGCTCGTAGAAGACGCGCGAGCCCTCCTGGTCCTTGGTGCCGTTCGCGAAATGCGGCTGCAGCAGGGTCGGCCCCTGCCACCACAACGTCTTCAGGGCGCCGCCGCCGCCGCGCTTGGTCGGCTTGTAGGCCGGCGCGGGCTGCGACTGCGCGACGCCCGCGTGCATCAGCAGCATCGACGCCATCGGCGCGCTCAGGCCCAGCCCGACCAGCCGCTCGATGAAGCTGCGCCGCGGCAGCTTTTCGGTGCGGACGTCTTCGATCAAGGCACGCAGCTCAACTTCTTCCATCGCGATCTCCTGGAGTCGGCCCCGGCGCGGATGCAGGGGTTTGCGGCGATGCTATTCGTCGTCCGGCAAACGCCTATTCGGGTCCGCCCGGGCCCGCGGGCATGCTGCGCTGCAAGACCGGTGCCAGCGGCCGGCTAGATGCAGCGCCCCCCGTCGACCTCCATCGCCACGCCGGTGATCATCGACGCCTCGTCGCTGCACAGGAAGCAGGCGGCGTTGCCGAGGTCCTCGGGCGTCGAGAAGCGGCCGATCGGGATCGTCGCCAGGAACTTCGCCCGCACCTCGGGCGTGTCCTCGCCCATGAAGGTCTTGAGCATCGGCGTCTCGCCGGCGACCGGGTTGAGCGCGCAGACGCGGATGCCGAACGGCGCCAGCTCGACCGCCATCGAGCGCGTCGCCGTGATGACCCAGCCCTTGCTCGCGTTGTACCAGGTGAGCCGCGGCCGCGGGCTCACGCCGGCGGTGCTGGCGATGTTGAGGATGACGCCGCGCTTCTGCGCCTTGAAGCGCGGCACGACTTCGCGGGCGGCGAGGTAGATCGCCTTGACGTTGACGGCGAGGATGCGGTCGAACTCGTCCTCGTCGAGCGACTCGAGCGCCTGCGGCACGTGCCCCATGCCGGCGTTGTTGACGAGGATGTCGAGGCCGCCGAAGCGGTCGATCGCGGTCCGGACCATCGCCTCGACGTCGGCCGCCTTCGTCACGTCTGCGCGAACGGCGTCGGCCTGTCGGCCCAGCCCTTCGGCGACGCGGCGTGCGCCGTCGCCGTCGCGGTCGGCGACGACCACGCGCGCGCCCTCGAAGACGAACTTGCGCGCGATGCCTTCGCCGAACCCGGAGGCGGCGCCGGTGACGATGGCGATCTTTCCTGCGAGTCGCATGGCGCGCTCCTTGTCGTGAAGATGTCGAGGCCGCTGTGTCAGCCGTGATGGATGGCGATCGTCTTCAGCGTCGAGAAGCCGTACAGCGCCTCGAAGCCCTTCTCGCGGCCGTGGCCGGAGTGCTTGACGCCGCCGAACGGCAACTCGATGCCGCCGCCGGCGCCGTAGTTGTTGACGAAGACCTGGCCGCACTTCAGGGCGCGCGCCGTGCGCAGGGCGCGGCTGCCGTCCTTCGTCCAGACGCCGGCGACGAGGCCGTACTTCGTGCCGTTTGCGATGCGGATCGCCTCCGCCTCGCCGTCGAAGGCGATCAGCACCTGCACCGGGCCGAAGATCTCGTCCTGCGCCAGCGCGTGATCGGGCGGGACGTCGTCGACCAGCGTCGGCCGCACGTAATGGCCGCGCCGGGGCGCGTCGGCGACGATCTCGCCCTCCGCGGCGAACGCGAGGCCGCTGTCGCGGGCGAGCGCGAGGAAGTGGTCGATGCCGTCCTTCTGGCGCCCCGAGATCACCGGACCGAGGTCGAGGTCGCTCGCCGCCGGACCGGCGCGCAGCGCCCGGTAGCGCTCGGCCATCATCGCCCGGACCCGCTCGAACACCGGCCGCTCGACCAGGATGCGCGACGCCGCCGAGCACGTCTGCCCGGCGTTCTGGATGCCGGCGTTGACGAGGAACGGCAGCGCCGCCTCGAGGTCAGCGTCGGCGAAGACGACCTGCGGGCTCTTGCCGCCGAGCTCGAGCGTGACCGGCACCGCGTTCTTGGCCGCCGCGATCTGCACGAGCGCGCCGGTCGCGACCGAGCCGGTGAACGAGAGGTGATCGACGCCCGGGTGCGCCGATAGCGCCGCACCGGCCTCCTCGCCGAGGCCGGTGACGACGTTGAGCGCGCCCGCCGGCAAGCCCGCCTCGGCGCAGAGCCGCGCGAACGCGAGCACCGTCAGGCACGCCTCCTCGGCCGGCTTCAGCACGCACGCGTTGCCCATCGCCAGCGCCGCGCCGACGCTGCGGCCGACGATCTGCATCGGGTAGTTCCACGGCACGATGTGTCCGGTGACGCCGTGCGGCTCGCGCAGCGTGAGCGCGGTGTACCCGTTGGCGAACGGCAGCGTCTGGCCGTGCACCTTGTCGCAGGCGCCGGCGTAGAACTCGCAGTAGCGCGCCAGCGCGACCGCGTCGGCGCGCGCCTGCTTGAGCGGCTTGCCGACGTCGTGCACCTCGAGCTCGGCCAGCAGCTCGACGTTCTCGAGCACCTTGCGACCGATCGCCGCGAGCAGGCGGCCGCGCTCGACCGCGCTCTGGCGGCCCCACGCACCGGCGGCGCCATCGTCGAGCGCGGCGCGCGCCGCGGCGACGGCGGCGTCGACGTCGGCGGCGCCGCCGCGGCCGATCCGCGCGAGCTCGCTGCCGTCCGAAGGATCCTCGAGCGCGATCGTCGCGCCCGTCGCGGCGGCGCGCCATTCGCCGCCGACGAGGAGACGATCGGTGGGAAAGCGGATCGGGAAGGTCGAGGCAGTCATGGCACGCGCTCCGGGCCGCTGCTGCGGCTTTGCGCCATCATAAGAACCTCGCCTTGCGGGCGCGCCGAGCCACCGCCATCAGCTTCTTTCTCCTCAAGCGCTTCGCGAGCCTGCTGCTGACCTTGCTGGCCGCGTCGGTCGTCGTCTTCACCGTCCTCGACGTCCTGCCCGGCAATGCCGCCGAGGTCATGCTCGGCGAGAGCGCGACGCCGGAATCGGTCGCCGCGCTCTCGGCCCGGCTCGGCCTCGACCGGCCGGCGCTGGTGCGCTACGGCGACTGGATCAAGGGTCTCGCGACCGGCGAGCTCGGCACCAGCATCGCCTACGACACGCCGATCGCCCAGCTCGTCGGCGAGCGCCTCGTCGTCACCGTACCGCTGGCGCTGATGGCGATGGCGCTGACCACGCTGCTCGCGTTCTCGCTCGGCCTGTTCGCCGCGGCGCGGCACGGCCGCGTCGGCGACGTCGGCGTGATGAGCGTCAGCCAGATCGGCATCGCCCTGCCCAACTTCTGGTTCGCGATCCTGCTCATCTGGCTGTTCGCGGTAAAGCTGCGCTGGTTCTCGGCGGGCGGCTTTCCCGGCTGGAGCGCGGCCGACGGCGGCGGCCTCGGCCCGGGGTTGCGCGCGCTCGTGCTGCCCGCCGTCGCGCTGGCCGTCGTGCAGGCGGCGATCCTGGCCCGCATCGTCCGCTCGGCGATGCTCGACGTCCTGCGCGAGGACTTCGTCCGCACCGCGCGCGCGAAGGGCCAGTCGCCGCGCGGCGTGCTCTGGGGCCACGTCCTGCGCAACGCGATGGTGCCGGTGCTCACCGTGATGGGCCTGCAGTTCGCCAACCTGCTCACCGGCACGGTCGTCATCGAGCAGGTGTTCTCGCTGCCCGGCCTCGGCCGGCTCGTCTTCCAGGCGATCGCCAACCGCGACCTGCTCGTCGTCAGGAACGTCGTCATGCTGCTGGCGGCGACGGTCGTCGTCATCAACTTCGTCGTCGACGTGCTCTACGTCGTCATCGACCCGCGCCTGCGCGCGCGGGCGCGGACGACATGAGCGACGGCCCCGACGCGGACGGAAGCGGCGCGGTCGCGTCGCGCGTGGCGCGCCGGCCCGGCTGGCGCCACGCCAGCCTGCGCGTCGGCGCGGTGCTGGTGACGATCGTCGTCGGCCTGGCGCTGCTCTCGTACGTGTGGACCCCGCATCCGGCTTCCGAGCTCGACATCCCGCACAAGCTGCAGGGCCCGAGCGCGTCGCACTGGCTCGGCACCGACAGCCTCGGCCGCGACATCGTCTCGCTCCTGATCGTCGGCAGCCGCGTCTCGATCGCGGTCGGCCTGATCGCGGTCGGCATCGGCATCGTCTTCGGCGTCGCCCTCGGCCTGCTCGCGGCGGTCAAGCGCGGCTGGATCGAGGAAGTCGTGATGCGCCTGGCCGACTTCACCTTCGCGTTCCCCGCGCTGCTCTCGGCGATCATGCTGACCGCCATCTACGGCCCCGGTCTCGTGACCTCGATCGTCGCGATCGGCATCTTCAACGTGCCGGTGTTCGCGCGCATCACGCGGGCGAGCGCGCTCGTCGTCCGCTCGCGCGAGTTCGTCACCGCGGCGCGCGCGCTCGGCAAGGACGAGTGGCGTATCACGATCGAGCACGTGCTGCCGAACATCGCCGCGATCCTGATCGTCCAGGCGACGATCCAGTTCGCGCTCGCGATCCTCGCCGAGGCGGCGCTGAGCTACCTCGGCCTCGGCACGCAGCCGCCGACGCCGTCGTGGGGACGAATGCTCAACGAGGCGCAGCAGCAGCTGTTCCAGGCGCCGCAGCTGGCGATCTATCCCGGGGTCGCGATCGCCCTCACGGTGCTCGGCCTGAATCTGCTCGGCGACGGCCTGCGCGATCGCTTCGATCCGCGCCTGGTGCGACGCGGGCCCGCGCCTGCCTCGTCACCGTGAGCGAAGGGGAGGATTCCCTTCGCCTGCCGTTACTCCTCGTCGCTCAGGACGACAGCGAGGTCGCGCTGCGGGAAGCGGCCGGTGCCAGGCCCCAGACCGGCCCTTGACGCAAGGCGTCGCTCGCCTCGCGCAGGGCGTCGCGATCGAGCGGCGATAGCGCGTCCACGACGCCGCCGACGCTGGTCGCCAACGGCACGCCGTCGCGCCAGACGACGCGCGCGCCGGCGACGCGCGCGACCTTCGGTCCCGGCACGACCGTGCCGAGCAGGTTCGCGGGATCGCTCGCCGCGAGGCAGACGAGCGTGTCGTCGGCCGGCCGGCGCCGCACTTCGCGCATCGAGACGATCGCTTCGGGCAGCGCGAACTGCTCGCCGCTGAGACCGGCGATGAAGCGGCCGCCGCGGATCTCGCCGCGCGCCTCGAGGCGGCGGTAGACGCGAACGAGCTCGCGCCAGGGCGGCAGCCACGCCGCCTCGCGCTCGAGCAGGCGCCAGAAGACGACGCCATAGCGGCGAAGGAGGATGCGGGCGACGTGCTCGAGGGCCTCGGCGTCGATGCGGCCCGGCGCTGCGCGCGTCGCACCGTCGCGGCCCTCGTCGACGAGCGGCGCGGGCGATCGGATCAGCGACCAGCGTCCCGCATCGGCGACCCCGAGCAGCGTCACGCCGCGGCGACGGCGCCCGTGCGCCGTCGACCGCTTCGCCGCCGGAACGAGCAGCGCGCGCAGGCCGGCGAAGCTGTCGCAATTGACGCGGCCGCGCCTGACGAGCTCGGCGAGCGCGTCCTCGAGCTCGGCCGGCAGCAGCCGGACGGCGTCGGCGATCTCGTCGAAGAACGAGGCGCCGTGCGCGGCGAGGTGATCGGCGACGAGGCGGGCGCGCGAGCCGACGTCGGCGTCGTCGGCGCGGCTCGGCGCGAGGCGCGTCCAGAGCGCCGCGGCGCGGCGCGGCAGCAGCAGCACCGGCGTCGAGCGCAGCGATGCCGGCGCGGCGCGGCCGTCGCCGGCGAGCGGACGCAGCCGCGTCCACAGCGTTCGCCCGGCCGTGCACAGCTCGTCGAGCCACGGACCCGCGTAGTCCTGCACGCGGGCCGCGAGGATCTCCGCTTCCCACACCGCCGCCGGCGCCTCGAAGCCTTCGAGCTGGCCGAGGACGCCGGCGAGCGCCTCGGGGCCGCTGACGCGGCTGGTCGCGCCGACGCGTTGCCAGTCGAACAGGAAGCGGACGAAGTCGCGCGGCTCGACCGGCTCGATCTCGCGGCGCAGGCGCTTGAGCGTGTAGCGATGGATGCGCGCGAGCAGGTGCCGCTCGCACCACTCGGCGTCGGCATCGACGGGCCGCAGCGGCGTGAAGCGGCCCTGCAGCACGTGGCCCTCGGCCTGCAGCGCGAGGAGGGCGATCTCGACTTCGCTGCGCGCCAGCCCGAGCGGCACGGCGATGGACTCGGCCGTCGCCGGACCGAGGCCGCCCAGGCGCTCCCGCACCAGCTCGCGCAGCGCCTCCTCGCGCGTCGCGAAGCCTTCCGCGCACTCGGGCGGCGCTTCGATGACCGGCTGCAGCAGCGCATCGGAATAGACCGCGCGAACGGCCGCGAGCCGCTCGGCGGCGACCCACAGTTCTCGCTCGGCGGCGACCCCCAGGCCTCGCTCGGCGCCGGCCGTCGCGACGACTGCCAGCCGCGTCGCGCGACGCGCCGCCGCGAGCTCGTCGAGCCAGCCCCGCCAGCCTTCGTTCCCTGCCGCCTCGCCGTCGGTGACGACGCCGATCGCGACGAGCGCCTCGTGCATCTCGTCGGCGTTGCGGGCGCGCGGCCACGCCTCGTCGCGCACGCTCGCGATCGCCTCGACGTCGAGCGCGCCGAGCTCGTCCGCGCTCTGCGGGTCGGCGTAGCGGCGGCTCTGCACCGCCTGCGTCCTGCGCTCCTCGATCGGCGCATCGTCGAGGAACGCGTAAGGCCGCGCGCTCAGCGCCTCGGCGGCGAGCGGCGACGGGGCCGGGACGTCGCGCGCGATCACCTCGACCGCGCCCGACTCGATCCGGCGCAGCAGCGCGAGCCAGCCGGCGGCGTCCATCGCGTCGTCGAGGCAGTCGCGCATCGTCTGCGCGACGAGGGGATGCTCGGGCACGTCGCGGTCGCCCGCGAGGTTCTCGGCGCACGCGACCTGGTCGGGGAAGACGGCGGCGAGCAGGTCTTCCGACTTCATCCGCTGCAGCGGGGGCGCGACTTTCCTGCCGCCGGTGAAGCGCGGCAACGCGAGCGCCGTGGTCGCGTTCCAGCGCCAGCGCACGGCGAAGAGCGGCGCGTCGAGAAGCGCCTGCACGAGGACGTCGAGCGCGGTCGCCGAATGGAGATAGCGCGACACCTCGTCGAGCGGGAAGCTGTGGCTGGTCGAGAGCGAGAGGACGATCGCGTCCTCGGTCGCCGCCGCCTGGATCTCGAAGTTGAAGCGCCGACAGAAGCGCTTCCGGAGCGCCAGTCCCCAGGCGCGGTTGAGGCGGCTGCCGAACGGCGAGTGGACGACGAGCTGCATGCCGCCGGAGGCGTCGAAGAAGCGCTCGATGACGATCCGGTCCTGCGTCGGCAGCGCGCCGAGGACGGCGAGCGAGCGGGCCAGATGATCGACGATCTGCCGCGCGGCCTCGTCGTCGAGGCCGCCGTCGTTCCGCAGCGCCGCCGTCGCCGCATCGCGTCCGCCGTGCGCGATCCGCGCGCCGACCTCGTCGCGCAGGCGCGCGACCGCGAGCGAGAGCTCGTCGCTGCGCCCCGGCGCCTCGCCGAGCCAGAACGGAATGCTCGGCGCCGCCCCGTGGGCGTCCTCGACGCGGATCCGCCCCGGCTCGACGCGCAGGATCCGGTAGCTCGTGTTGCCGAGCTGGAAGACGTCGCCGGCGATGCTCTCGACCGCGAAGTCCTCGTTGACCGTGCCGACGTTGGCGCTCTGCGGCTCCAGCACGACGGCGTAGTCGCCCGTCTCCGGAATCGTGCCGCCGGAGGTGAGCGCCGCCAGCCGTGCGCCCTTCCTCTCGCGCAGGACGTGGTGGACGACATCGCGGTGGACGTAGCTCGCGCGCGGCCCGTGGCGCGTGGTGAAGCCGTCGGCGAGCATGCGGACGACGGCGTCGAAGTCGGCGCGCGCGAGCCGCGCGTACGGCCACGCGCGGCGGACGAGCGCGAACAGCGCGTCCTCGTTCCACTCCCGGCTCGCCGTCTCGGCGACGATCTGCTGCGCGAGCACGTCGAGCGGCGCCGGGACGATGCGCAGCGCGTCGAGCTCGCCGCGCCGCACGGCGTCGAGCAGCGCCGCGCACTCGACCAGCTCGTCGCGCGACTGCGGGAAGAGCCGCGCCTTGGGTGTCCCGCCCACGGCGTGGCCGGACCGTCCGGCGCGCTGCAGGAAGGTGGCGATCGAGCGCGGCGAGCCGAGCTGGCAGACGAGGTCGACGTCGCCGATGTCGAGGCCGAGCTCGAGCGACGCGGTCGCGACCAGCACCTTGAGCTCGCCGCGCTTCAGGCGCTGCTCGGCATCGAGGCGCGTTTCCTTCGCGAGGCTGCCGTGGTGCGCGGCCACGGCTTCCTTGCCCAGGCGTTCGCCGAGGTGGCGCGCAGCGCGCTCGGCCATGCGGCGCGTATTGACGAACACCAGCGTGGTGCGGTGCTCTTCGACCAGCTGCGCGATGCGCGCATAGACCAGGTCCCACTGCTCGTTCGACATCACCGGTTGCAGCGGCACAGGGGGCACCTCGAGGGCGAGGTCGCGCCGCTTGGCGTAGCCGATGTCGAC
>DATIDZ010000381.1:0-2116 GCA_035456045.1 Caldimonas sp. | reverse complement strand
CGTCTCGATCGGCCTGATCTCCGTGATCGTCGCCTTCGTGCTCATCACGTGGAGCACGACGCCGCAGAACATGGAATACGTCCTGCCGGGCGTCTTCAGGATCGGCGGCGTCATCGTGCCGAAGATGAAGGCGGTCGTCTTCGTCGTCCTGCTCGTCGTCATCCTGGCGACCTACGCGGCGCTGACGCGGACATGGGCAGGGCGCGCCGCCTACGCCTACGCGCAGAACCCGGAGGCCGCCGCACTCATGGGCGTGCGCACGCAGGTGCTGCAGGCCGGCGTCGCCGCCTACTCGACGGCGCTCGCCGGACTGGGCGGCGCGCTGTACGCGAGCCTGTACTCGATCACGCCGGAGATCGGCAGCGGCTACATCCTGAAGGGCGTCGAGGCGGCGATCCTGGCCGGCATCGGCACCGTGATGGGATCGTTCGGCGGCGGCATCATCATCGGGGTCGCCGAAGGTGTCGGCTCGATCTTCCTGCCCTCGGCCTACAACGACGCGTACGGGCTGGTGTTCCTCGTGCTGATCCTGCTGTTCAAGCCGGCCGGCCTGTTCGCCTCGAACCGATGAAGTGGCTGCTCCTGTGGATCCCGCTCGGCCTCGTCCCGGCGGTCGTGAGCAACAACGTCGTGCTGACGGTGCTCATCTTCACGTTCATCCTCGGCATCCTCGGCGTCAGCTTCAACCTGATCTTCGGCTTCACCGGCCAGCTCTCGCTTTTCCACGCCGCCGCCTTCGGCCTCTCGGCGTACGCGACCTACCTCTCGATGTTCCACTGGGGCATCTCGTTCTGGCTCGGCATGGTGGCCGGGCTCGTCTTCGTGACGCTGATCTCGATCGTGATCGGTGCAATCTGCTTTCGCTTCAAGCTGAAGGAGCTCTACTTCGCGATCGTGACGCTCGCGTTTTCGGAGCTGGCGCGGCTCGTGATCCTCAACTGGACGAGCTTCACCAACGGCTCACTCGGCATCAACTTCACGCTGACCCCTACGATCTGGCTGCCCGGACGCGGCGTCGTCCCGGTCGCCGGGACGACGATGTGGTACTACCTGTCGCTGGTGGCCGTCGCGCTCTGCGTGGCGGTCTATTCGCGCATCCTGCGCTCCTGGATGGGACGAGCATTCGCCGCGATCCGCCTCAACGACGAGCTCGCCGACACGCTCGGCATCAACGTCTTTCGCTACAAGCTGCTGTGCTTCATCGCGGCCAACGCAGGCGCGGCCGTCGCGGGCAGCCTCTACGCGTTCTACATCAGCTACATCGACCCTCACTACTTCTCGGTCGACCAGTCGCTCGCCATCATCGCCATGGCGCTGCTCGGCGGCCGCGAGTTCGTCGCTGCCCCGATCGTCGGCGCACTCGTCCTCACCGCGCTGCCGCACGTCATCGCGGTCAATGCCGAAGTGCGGATCCTGATCTACGGCCTGATCCTGATCGTGACGATCCTGCTGATGCCGCGCGGTATCGTCGGCACGCTCCTCGGACGCCGCCGTGCTGCTTGAAGTCCGCAACCTGACGAAGCGGTTCGGCGGCCTCACGGCCGTCTCCGAACTGTCGTTCTCGCTCGAGCAGGGCGATATCGTCGGCGTCTTCGGTCCGAACGGCTCGGGCAAGACGACCCTGCTGAACCTGATCGCGGGCGTGTACGTCCCGAGCTCCGGCGAGTTGCTCTGGCAGGGTCGCACGATCAACGGCAGCAAGCCGCACGAGATTGCCGAAGCGGGCATCGTCAAGACATTCCAGAACCCGCAGCTCTTCGGCGAGCTCTCGGTGTTCGAGAACGTCGCCATCGCCGGCCATCTGAGCCTGAAGCGCCAGGTCGGCTGGCGTCGGGTCGCGACCCTGCTGCCGCGGCGCCGCCGCGACGACGCGTTGACGCCGCAGATCGATCACATCCTGCGGCTGTGCCGCCTCGAAGGCGTGCGCGACGAGACCGCCGCCAGCCTCTCGTACGGCGGCGAGAAGATGCTCGGCGTCGCCATGGCGCTGATGTGCAACCCCAAGCTGCTGCTGCTCGACGAGCCGGGCAGCGGCCTCGGCCAGGACGAGATCGCCAATCTCGACCAGGTGCTGCGTGACCTGCGCGACCACGGCACGACGCTGTGCGTGATCGAC
>DATIDZ010000380.1:0-4728 GCA_035456045.1 Caldimonas sp. | reverse complement strand
ATCGCCGCCTACGACAAGGCCGTGCAGGGCCTCGTGTTCGGCGCGGAGAGCGAGCCCGTGAGAACCGGCCGCATCGCCACCGTGCAGGCGCTGGGCGGCACCGGCGGGCTGAAGGTCGGCGCCGACTTCCTGAAGAAGCTCAACCCGAACGCCGCCGTGCTGATCAGCGACCCGAGCTGGGAAAACCACCGCGCGCTGTTCACGAACGCCGGCTTCGAGGTCGGCAGCTACCCGTACTACGACGCCGAGACCCGCGGCATCCGCTTCGACGCGCTGCGGGCCGCGCTGAACGCCGCCGCGCCGGGCACCATCGTCGTGCTGCACGCCTGCTGCCACAACCCGACCGGCTGCGACCTGACGCCAGCACAGTGGGAGCAGGTCGTCGCCGCCTGCCAGTCCCGCGATCTGGTGCCCTTCCTCGACATGGCCTACCAGGGCTTTGGCGAGGGCATCGCCGAGGACGGCGCCGTGATCGCCCAGTTCCTGGCCAGCGGGCTCGACTTCTTCGTCTCGACCTCGTTCTCCAAGAGCTTCTCGCTCTACGGCGAGCGTGTCGGCGCGCTCAGCGTGGTCTGTGCCGACAAGGACGAGTGCGCCCGCGTGCTGTCCCAGCTGAAGATCGTCATCCGCACCAACTACTCGAACCCGCCCACCTTCGGTGCGCAAGTCGTGGCCACGGTGCTGACCACCCCGGCGCTGCGCCAGCAGTGGGAGCAGGAGTTGGCCGGCATGCGCGAGCGCATCCGCGCCACGCGGCACGCGCTGGTGGCCAAGCTGCAGGCCGCCGGCGTGACGAGCGACTTGAGCTACATCACGCGCCAGAAGGGCATGTTCAGCTATTCGGGCCTGTCGGTGGCGCAGATGCAGCGCCTGCGAAGTGAATTCGGCGTCTACGGCGTGGATTCGGGCCGCATCTGCGTGGCGGCCATCAACAGCCGCAACATCGATGCGGTGGCAAGCGCCCTCGCCAAGGTGATGTGACGTCCGAGGTGTCGGCAAGGCGACAAACTGGGCGAAATCAAGGGGTTTCCCGCATGATTTTGGGCGCTTGAGATGCACCGGATCGCAGCACGATGTGCAGAACGGATGTACATTTGCTGCGCTGCACAAAAAGTGCGGCCCATGATCTGAACGGAGACAAGCGATGCTGTATCAACTCTATGAAACCCAGCGCGCCATGATGGCGCCGTTCTCGGAGTTCGCCAGCGCGTCGGCGAAGCTGTACGACCACCCCCTGTCGCCCTTCGCGCACACGCCGCTGGCGCAGCGTGTCTCGGCCGGTTTCGACCTGCTGCACCGGCTGGCCAAGGAATACGAGAAGCCCCCCTTCAACATCACGTCCGCGACGGTCGGTGACGTCGATGTCGCCGTGCAGGAACGGGTGGCCATCGAAAAGCCCTTCTGCCGGCTGCTGCGCTTCAAGCGTTTCACCGACGACACGAAAGCGCTGACGACGATGAAGACGCAGCCGACGGTGCTGGTCGTCGCGCCGCTGTCGGGGCACCACTCGACCCTGCTGCGCGAGACGATCAGGAAGCTGCTGGAAGACCACAAGGTCTACGTCACCGACTGGACCGACGCGCGGATGGTCCCCGAGAGCAAGGGGCCGTTCCACCTCGACGACTACGTCGCCTACGTGCAGGAGTTCATCCGCATGATCGGGCCCGAGGCGCACGTGATCTCGGTGTGCCAGCCGACCGTGCCGGTGCTCGCCGCGGTTTCGCTGATGGCCTCGAACGGCGAGCCGACGCCGCGCACGATGACGATGATGGGCGGGCCGATCGACGCCCGCAAGAGCCCGACCGCGGTCAACAACCTGGCGATGAACAAGAGCCACACCTGGTTCCAGAACAACGTCATCTACCGGGTGCCGGTGAACTATCCCGGCGCCGGGCGCGCCGTGTACCCCGGCTTCCTGCAGCACGCCGGATTCATCGCCATGAACCCCGACCGGCACCTCAAGTCGCACTACGACTACTTCCTCGACCTGATCCGCGGCGACGACGAGAAGTCGGAGTTCCATCGCGACTTCTACGACGAGTACAACGCCGTGCTCGACATGCCGGCCGAGTACTACCTCGACACGATCAAGACGGTGTTCCAGGACTTCGCGCTCGTCAACGGCACCTGGAAGATCGGCAACCAGCTGGTTCGTCCGGAGGACATCCGCACCACCGCGCTGCTGACGATCGAAGGCGAGCTCGACGACATCTCGGGTGCCGGCCAGACGAAGGCGGCGCACGGGTTGTGCACCGGCGTTCCGGCCAGCCGGCGCTTCCACTACGACGTCGCGGGCGCCGGCCACTACGGCATCTTCTCCGGACGGCGCTGGCGCGAGAAGGTCTATCCCAAGGTGCGCGACTTCATCGCCACGCACCAGGATGCCGCCGACAGCCCGGCGAAGAAGCGTGCCCCGGTGCGCGCGAAGCGCCGCGCGTCGGTCACCGCCTGATCTTCGCCGTGGGCGGCACGACCGTCGAGGCGGTCCTCGAGGTGCTGCCACAGACGCAGTGCCGCCGCTGCGGCTACGACGACTGCCGCGCCTACGCCCACGCGATCGTCGTCGACGGCGCCGACGTGAACCGCTGTCCGCCGGGCGGTGCCGAAGGCATCGATCGCCTCGCCCGCCTCACCGGCAGGCCGGCCGTGCCCCTCGACGCCAGCTGCGGGACGGAGGCGCCGCGCGCACTGGCGCTGGTCGACGAAGCATGGTGCATCGGCTGCGCGCTCTGCCTGAAGGCGTGCCCCATCGACGCGATCGTCGGCACCGCCAAGCGAATGCATGTCGTCATCGAGGAGCTCTGCACGGGCTGCGAGCTGTGCGTGCCGGTCTGCCCGGTCGACTGCATCGCGATGATCGGCGCGACCGGCGATCGCACCGGTTGGCAGGCATGGGATCCGGCCCGCGCAGCGCAGGCGCGCAGCCGGTACGAGCGGCATGCGGCTCGCATCGACGCGGCTGCGGAGACGCCGTCCGCCACCGCAGCGGCCCCGCCGCCTCGCCAGGAGACGATCGCCGCCGTGCTCGCCCGCGCCCGCGAATCGCGCACGCGATGACCGGCCGCGCGGCCGCTGGACCGGTGAGCGACGCTCGATGAAGCGCGCCGACATCGAGCCCTTCTTCGCGACCCTGCGCGACGCCAATCCGGAGCCGGCGACCGAGCTCGACTACGCAAGCGTCTTCGAGCTGCTCGCTGCCGTGCTGCTGTCGGCGCAGGCGACCGATCGCGGCGTCAACAAGGCGACGCGCGCCTTGTTCGCACGCGCGCCGACGCCGGCGAAGATGCTGGCCCTCGGCCTGCCCGCGCTCGAGGACGCGATCCGCACCATCGGCCTCTTTCGCACCAAGGCGAAGAACCTGCACGCGACCTGCCGCATCCTGGTCGACCGATACGGAGGCCAGGTCCCGAAGACGCGCGAGGCGCTCGAAGCGCTTCCGGGCGTCGGCCGCAAGACCGCCAACGTCGTCCTCAACAACGCCTTCGGCGATCCGACGCTCGCCGTCGATACGCACGTCTTTCGCGTCGCGAACCGCACCGGCCTGGCGGTCGGCAAGACGCCGATCGAGGTCGAGATGCGACTGCTCGAGCGCGTGCCGGAAGCGTTCCTGCCGAACGCGCACCACTGGCTGATCCTGCACGGGCGCTACGTCTGCCAGGCCAAGCGCCCCTTGTGCGAGGTGTGCGCCGTGGCGCGTTGGTGCGACTCCGCGCCGCCGGCGCTGAAGCGCGCCGCGCCGCCCGCGTCCGCCAGCGCGGCGCCCGCTCGCTAGGGCGACGCGCAATCGGCCCTCGCCTCGTCGCTAGCGCGCCGCGCGCTCGGCGCGGACCTGGTCGAGCACCGCGCACACCGCCGTCGCGCCGTCGACGACGCGTGGGCCTTGGCGACTGATGTTGTCGCCGTTGAGCGCATACAGCCAGGCCTGCCGCACCGCCGTCATGCGGGGATGGCGCTGCCACGCGGCGAAGCTGGGATTGCCGGGTTCGCGCCGCCAGGCCTCGGGGCTCGCGGTCTCGCTCGCCGTCAGGATCGCTTCCGGATCGACGGCGACCACGGCCTCGGTCGAGAGCGTCGGCACGAGCGGCGCGAGGCCCGCGAACACGTTGTGGCCGCCGCACAGGGTCAGGATGTCGTCGATCAGGTGCTTGCCGTTGATCGTCATCAGCGGCTGGCGCCAGACCTGATAGAAGACGCTGACCGGCGCCGACCGCGCGTGCGCGACGCGCAGCCGCTCGAGCGAGCCGCGGATGTCGTTCGCGCGCCGGTTCGCTTCGGCCTCGTGACCGAGCAGCGCGCCGAGCCGCTCGATCGCGCGGGCGACGTCGTCGAGCCGGCGCGGCTCGAGCTGGAACAGCCGCAGGCCGGCGCGTTCGAGCTGCTCGAGCTCGCGACTGGTGCTGCCGCGCTGCCAGATGAGCACCAGGTCGGGCTTGAGCGCGATGACGCGCTCGACGTCGAGCCGGCCGGCGTCGCCGATGCGGGCGATCGCTCGCGCCTCCGGCGGATAGTCGCTCAGCGCCGACGTGCCGACGAGCGTCGCGCCGCCACCGGCCGCGAAGACGAGCTCGGTCAGGCTCGGAGCCAGCGTGACGATGCGCTGCGGCGGTCGCTCGAGGACGAACGCATGGCCGGCGTCGTCGACGAACGTCAGCGGTGCCGCGTGGGCGGCGGCGCTCGCCGCGATGGCGACGACCCAGGCGGCGACCCGTCTCATCCGGCCGCGCCCCC
>DATIDZ010000379.1:0-6735 GCA_035456045.1 Caldimonas sp. | reverse complement strand
GATCCATCGCGCGCCGGGTGATTTCCCGTCGGGGAAGAAGGGGGACGTGCTGACCGTCGAGTTTACCGTACTCGGGATCCCGTGCCTCGGGCTCAACGGCGGGCCGGCGTTCAAGCACAGCGAGGCGTTCTCGTTCCAGATCTCGACCGAAGACCAGGCCGAGACCGACCGCCTGTGGAACGCGATCGTCGACAACGGTGGGCAGGCGAGCGCGTGCGGCTGGTGCAAGGACAAGTGGGGCCTGTCGTGGCAGATCACGCCGCGCGTCCTCATCGAAGGGATGACCGACCCGGATCCTGCGGTCAACAAGCGCGTGTTCGACGCGATGATGACGATGGGCAAGATCGACGTCGCAGCGATCGAGAAGGCGCGTCGCGGCTGAGGCGGCTCGCGCCGCGGGCGCCGATCAGCGCCCCGGGTTTTCGGATCAGGTGGAGCTGAACGATCCCTTGCCGACATCGACGCCCGCGTCGTCCTTCGGCAGCAGCAGCCAGAGCAGCAGGTAGACGACGACGCCCGCGCCGCCGCACATCACGAGCGCGACGAAGATCAGGCGCCACAGCCACGAGGGCCACCCTGTCGCCGTGGCCAGACCGCCGCACACGCCGCCGAGCCAGCGATCGCTGCGGCTGCGGCGCAGCGCGTGCAGGCTTTCGACGACACCGTCGGCGCCGCTCGGCGCCCCGGCGAGCGCACGCGCCTTGGCGCTGGCGAACTCGGCGTCGGAGAGGGCGCCGCTGCGGTGCAGCTCGGCGAGGCGTTCGAGGTCGTTGGCGATGCCCATCGCGTGTCTCCTGGGGAACGGGACGAGGAGCGAACTGTAGGTCCGAAGGAGGTCCGCGGACAGCGCCTCGCGACGAAGTGCGCGCTCGTCGGGACCAGGCGCACGCCGCCGCGACCGGCCGCGCGGGCGGCGCGTGCCCGCGCCGCCCCGCCGCTCAGGGCACCGCCGTCAACGACCACGTGCCGCTCACGTTCCGGTCGCCGCTCTCGACCGCCTGCGTCTGCGCACCGGTGCCGCTGATCAGCATGCCGCCGGCGCTCACGCGCGTCGAGGCGGTGAGCTCGGTCACGATCAGGTCGAGCGCGCTGGCGATGCCGGTCTCGGTGCCGGTGGTGACCTTGCCGTCGCTGTCGGTGCAGCGCCAGTCGGCGCTCAGCGTGATGAAGTCGGCCAGGCCGTTGATCGCCAGGCCGGCGGTGATGAGGCTCCGGAACGTGTTGCCTGGCGGCGTGTAGTTGCTGAGCGTCAGGACCGGGAAGGGGCCGATCGCCTTGCCGCCGGTGA
The DNA here is from genome assembly GCA_035456045.1 of Caldimonas sp. Classification (GTDB taxonomy): domain Bacteria; phylum Pseudomonadota; class Gammaproteobacteria; order Burkholderiales; family Burkholderiaceae_C; genus Schlegelella_A. The sequence continues at coordinate 5,447 of DATIDZ010000379.1, read as the reverse complement.
TCGAATACGTCTTGCCGCCGGCGTAGTCGCAGGTGGTCGAGCCACCGATGTGCTGGTTGTAGGTCCACTCGACGCTGCCGCCGACGACCTTGTAGATGAACCCGAAGCCCGGCTGGAACTGCTCGCCGGCCGCGAGGGCATACGCCGGCTTGATCCCCGGCAGCGGCGCGGCCGTCGACATGGCGTTGACGAGCTTCACGTTGATCAGCTTGAAGGTCTCGACGCCCGTGCCCTGGTCGACGGCGCGCTGCATGTCGAGGCGACCGGTCCAGTCCTGGCAGCCGATGTCGGTCGCGATCAGGCCGGGGGCCATGTCGCCCGCCACCAGCACCTCGTTGTAGTTCGCGCCGACGGGGTCGACCTCCGCGTTGCCGTACATGAAGACCACCTCCTCGACCTTGCCTGCCGGGTTGTCGCGACAGACGGCGATGAACGGCATGTCGGTCACGTCCACCGGCGCGCTCTGCCATGCGCCTTTGACCTTGAGGTAGATCTGCATGCTCGCGCCCTTGCGCTTGGCCGCCGCCAGGCCGGTGAAGCGCAGTGCGTTGCCGACGCCGCTGTCGAACGTGTCGAGGCCGTAGGTGATCCCGTTGACGAAGGTCACGCTGCGCGAATCGCCGCCGGCGAACTTGACGCGGTAGAAACCCATCGACGCATGCGGCAGGTTCACGTCGTGCGCGACCTCCGCATAGCCGCCGGCAAGCGACACCACGCTGTCCTGCTCGAGGTCCTTCGGGTCGCTGGGCGCGTCCTTGAAGACGATGCCGGTCGCGGCGTAGAGCCGGGTCGCGTCGTTGATCGTCTGCTGGTTCCAGCAGAAGGCGATGAACTTGCGCCACTCATCGTCGAAGGTCGACCCGTTGCCGAGGATCGCGCCGGCGAGGGCGTCGAGCTCGCGCGAATCGCCCACCGTCCGGTCCCAGATGTCCCGGACGATGCCGGCGCCGAAGCGCGTCTCCAGGAACAGGGGAAGCAGGTACGCGCCGTAGCGGAAGGCGATCTTCACCTTCTCGCTGTCGCGCGGGTCGTCGTAGCTGAGACCGACCTTCTTGTCGTTCAGGTAGTGCTTCGCGTACTGGGTCTCCCAGCCGTTGCGCGGGTACACGTAGTGGGTCGCCCACGCCGCCGTCGCTTCCCGGATCGTGGCGTAGGCCGGCATGCTCGACGCCTTGACGTCGATCGCGAACTGGATCGCGTGCATGAACTCGTGCGCCGCCTGCGCCTGCAGAACCGGCCCGCTGACGTCTCGCCTCAGCACGATCTTGACCGCCGTGTTCTTGGCGATCCAGTCCACCGGGATCGTTCGTCCCTCGATCGTCCCGGGCAGGTCCTCGAGCGAGATGTCGAGCCGGCCGTCGATCTCGGTGAAGAACGCCGAGTGGAGGTCCGACTTCGGCGTGCGCTTCATGAGGCCGGTGAGCATCGGCCAGATCGTGTTGTCGAACTCGGCCACCAGCATGGCGGCGTTGGCGGCATCGCTGGCGGCGCGCGAGGTCTCGTACCAGACGACGACGTTGGTGCCGGCCACCGGCGTCCATCCGGCCTTGGCGCCTTGCGGGCGGCTGACCGTCAACGCCGACTTGCCGTGGGGATTGACGGCCGAGGCGCGCTCGTAGCTGCCTTCGAGGTAGGCGGGAATGAAGAACGGGCGCAGCGCATCGAGCGTGGCTTGCGACACGTTGGCGAGTCCCACCTCGGCGATGTGCTCGAGGACCTTCGCGTGCGCCGTGCCTTCGATCAGGCCGACGTCATCGCCGAGGTAGGCGGCCGGCAGCCGCGGATCCCGGTACTCGGCGTACATCGCGTAGATCAGCGCCTGCTCCTTCGTCAGCGTCCCGGCGGCGAGCGCGGCGCCGATGAGGTCGGCGCTGCCCGGGCTGGCGCTGATCGCGGGCAGGGGATCCGTCCCGGACGCCGGGGCGCCGCCTCCTCCGGCAGCGACGGTCGTGCAAGTGACGCCGATCGCGTCGACAGGGGCGTCCGTCACCGTGCCCGAGGCGTTGCTCAGGGCGCAGAACTGCCCGCCCGGCTGGCTCGCGATGCTGACGTTGAACGTCGCGCCGCTGGCGAGCGGCGTCGCGAAGGCGAAGCTGCCGTCGGCGGGCACGGCCAGCGTGTCGCTGCCGTTGTTGAGCAGCACGAGGCCCGTGCCGCCCAGGCCTCGCGCCGTGCCGCCGACCTGGAAGCTCGCCGCTGCGCCCGGCGAAGTCGGGTCGGACGCCGCGCCTTCCGCACCAACATCGGCGGCCGAGCCGCCGCCGCCGCACCCGGCGATCGCGCCCGCCAGCACGAGCGTCATCCAGAACCTTGCGTGAGCCTCGAGCGTCGACATCGCCGTCCTCCATCGGGGGCCGCGCGGCCCGCCATGGCGGGTTTATCGACGAGCGATCGTTATGGCGGCGTTATGGCGGCGCCCGCGGCAGGCGATGACGGTGCGTCGAGAGCAGGCGCGCGTCCGATCAGCCGAGCCACATCCCGAATGCCCGGCCGAGCGCCCCCGGCGCCGTGGCCTCCATGTAGGCGAGGCCGGCGATCGCGCCGGCGATGTGCGCGTCGTGGTTGACGCGGCCGACTCGCGCCGTGCTCGCGATCACGCTGTACGCGAGGTAGACGATCGCGAACAGCGGCGCCGGGATCGGCACCGGGATCGGCAGGATGAAGATCGACGACGTCGGCGCGGCGACGATCGAGGCGAACAGCACGGCGAGGATCGCGCCCGACGCGCCGAGGCTGGCGTAGCCCGGCTGGCGCCGATGGATGAGCCAGGTCGCGATGCTGCTGCTCAGGAGGCCGGCGGCGTACAGGGCGGCGAAGCTCGCGCTGCCGAGGCGACGCTCCAGGCCGAAGCCGAAGGCCCAGAACGTGAAGGCGTTGAAGAGCAGGTGCGCGAGGTCGGCGTGGACGAACGCGCTCGTCACGAGGGTGTGATAGTCGCCGCGCTGCACGAGCCCGTGCGGCCGCAGCACGTTGCGCTCGACCAGCGCGGGCCACTTGAGCAGGCCCGCCGCGCCGACGACGAGGATCGTCGCCAGCAGCAACGCCGACGCGGGCGCGCCGGCGCTGAGGCGAACGAGCGCTTCCATGCCGCGACCTTAGCTCGCTCGCGCGCGGCGCGCCGGTGCGTGCAGCATGTCGCGCGACCCGCGTTTTCGCACGACGCCGCGGCTGCAAAGACGGACGCTGCCCTTATCGTCGCGCCATGCACTCCTCGTTCGATCCCTCCTTGTCCGAGCGCCGCGACGGCCCCGGCTTTCTTGCGCGCCTCGGCCTCACCGTCGCGCTCGTGGCGGCAGGCGTCGGCCTGGCGATGTGGATGGCGGCAGCGGGATAGCGCGCTCGTCGAGGCCGTGCGGCGGGCCTCAGCCCGCCTGCGCGATCAGCGTTCCGAGCAGCGGATCGGCGGCGCTCGCGCGGAGCATCCGCTCGCGGCGTTGCGTCGTGCCGGCCCCGCCGCCGCGCGATTCGCGCAGCAACGCCGCCGCCAGCCGCTCGCGCAGCGACAGCGCCGCAGCCCGGGCCCACGGCTGGCTGCTGTCGGCGAGGCAGGCACCGCGGTAGACGAGCAGGGCGGCGTCGAGGGCGGCACCGGCCCGGGGCGTCGCCGGCGGCCGCTTCGCCGCGGGCCAGGTGATCGTTGAGCGCCTGCACGTCGCTCCAGACGATCTCGCCGTTGAGTCGGGCACGGTTGTCGTGGACGACCACGGCGGCGTCGCAATCGAGCAGGCGACGCAGCCGCGCGAGGGTGACCTCGAACGCCTTCTTGCGGCCCTCGCGGCCATCGCCGGGCCACAGGCTTTCCGCGATGAGGTCGACGCGCACGGCGGCATGTCCGTGAGCAGCCAGCACGCGAAGCAGCTCCAGCGGCTTGCTCGCGGCCTTGCGGCCGTCGGGCAGGCGGCCGGCTTCGGTCGAGACCTCGAAGTTGCCGAGCGCGCGCACGCGCACCGCCCAGGGCCACGACTCGGGGGCCTCGGGTGGCGCGGCGAGGTGGCGGGTGCGGATGGCCGCGCGCACCCACTCCGCTTCGACGCCCGTCTCGAGCGCGCGCACGAACAGCCGGGCGACGTGGCCGGGCAGCGCGGGCCGCGTGTGCGGCCACTCGAGCTCGCGCAGGACGCGCAGGGTGTCGCCGAGCATGGCTTGGTGCGCTGCCGGTAACGCCCCGGTAACGGCATGAGGTCTACAACGCACCGACCGGAATCGCACGCGTGCTTCGTCGGGAGGGCCCATGAAGGCCATGCTCTGCTGCAGGATCGTCGGCGCACTCGGGCTCTCGCTCGCGGCGCTCGCGGCATCGGCGCAAAGCCGGCCTCTCACCACCGAGCAGCTCGGCAAGGATCCGGGCGCCCTGCGCCAGGAGGCCGAGCAGCAGCGCGCGCAGGAGCGCGCCCAGCAACAGCAGAGCAGCCAGCAGCAGGCGGACCAGCAATGGAACGACACGGTGCGCCGCAATCAGGCGCGCGCGGCCAACGACGCGGCGCAGGGCGAGGCCGTCCGCCGCAGCTGGGCGCAGCGGCCGCCGCTCGCACCGGAGCACAACGCGCTGCTCGGGCGCTGGGAGTCGCTCGGCGCGGGCCAGCGCGGCAACGCCGCGGGCCTGCCGCCGGAGCTGGCCAAGATGGCGGCCGAGCTGATCGGCGGGATCACCAGCGGCCTGTGCGACTCGATGCTCGGCCGCGGCACGGTCGAGTTCCGGCCCGCGGGCGTGTTCGCGATCGGCCGCGACGGCCGCGAGCGCGCGATGTACCGCGCCGAGTACCGGGGCGAAGGTTCGCGCGTCGTCGTGCTGCCGCAGGGCGGCACCACCTTCACGCACATGATCATCGACTTCAGCGGCAGGGATCGCGCGACGGTCGCGGCGGTGGGCTGCGCGCTGACGCGGTCAGGGGGCGGCGCCAGCGCGGTGTCGATGGCGAACCCCTCGCCGCCGGCCGGGCCGAGCGGCGGTCCGGTCGAAGAATGGAAGCTGCTCGGCACCTCGGCCGCCAACGGCGGCATGGACGTCTACGTCGCGCGCTCGACGATCCGCAGGTCCGGCGCCTCGGCGCAGATGTCGGACCTCTTCGACTTCAAGACGCCGCAGCGGTTCGAACGCCGCACCTTCTTCTCCGCGCGCAACCGCTACGAGTACGACTGCTCCCACGCGCGCCGTCGCATGCTCTCGACGACGGGCTTCTCCGGGCACATGGGCCAGGGCGCCGTCGTCGCGTCCGATGCTTCGGTCGGCGCGTGGGAACCGGTCGGATCGGGCAACGTCATCCACGATTACTGGAAGGTGGCGTGCGCGAAGGAATAGCCCGCGGCTGCGGCGTCGGCCGACCATCCGTGATCGATGTCGCACGCGCCCGTCGCCAGGCGGGCGCCACGCGCTCTTGTCCGACACGAGCCGGCGATGCAGGCGGACGAGTCGGCCCATGACGCATCGATACCGTCACACCGTTCCC
>DATIDZ010000378.1:0-10038 GCA_035456045.1 Caldimonas sp. | reverse complement strand
GTACTTGACGACGTTCGTCAGCGCTTCCTGGACCAGGCGATAGATCGTCAGCTGCGCGGCCGGGTTCACGTCGACCGGCTCGAGGCGTTGGACGACCTTGATCTCGCTGCGCGCAGCGAACTCGCGCAGCTGGATCTCGAGGGCGGCGACGAGCCCGAGGTTGCTGAGCGACGAAGGCCGCAGGTCCTCGATGATCCGGCGCTTCAGCGCGATGCCGCCGTTGAGCGCCTCGTTGAGGTGCGCGAGCCGTTCGGCGGCATCGGCGCTGGCGGTCGCGCCCAGGCGCGACTTGAGCCGGGCGACGTCGAGCTTGGCGGCGGTCAGGAGCGCGCCGAGCTCGTCGTGCAGCTCGCGCGCGAGCCGGCTGCGCTCGTCCTCGCGGATGGTCTGCAGGTGCTGCGCGAGCTCCTTCAGCTGGGCCGTCCGCGCCGCGACCTCCTGCTCGAGGCGATCGCGCTCGCCGGCGATGCGGTCGGCCTCGTCGGCGAGGGCGCGATCGAGGGTGGCCGTCTGGCGCAAGTACATGAAGAGCGCGAGGAGGCTGATCGCGGCCATCGCCGACACGCCGATCCGGTTGAGCCACAGCGTCTGGTAGACGCTGCGCCGACCGATCGCGACCTGGGCGGTCTCATGGTCGATCAGCCGCTCGCCCAGCTTGCGCACGTGCTCCATCTTCTCGCGGCCGATGTCGGAGAGCATCAGATCGCGCCACGCGTTCTCGACCCCGCGGTCGTGCAGCTGGATCGTGGTCGACATCTCGCTCAGCTTGGCTTCCGTCTCCTTGGAGATCTCGAGCATCGTCGGCGCCGTCTCCGGGTCCTTCGCGTAGTAGTCGTTGAGCCACGCGAGCAGGCTGCGCGACTCCTTCTGCGCCTCCTCGTAGGGGCGAAGGTACTCGCGCCGCTCGGTCAGCAGGTAGCCGCGCTGGCCCGTTTCGGCGTCGAGCAGCGACTTCACCAGCCCGTTCAACTTGCCCCGGGCGATCGCGCGGTCGCCGAGCCGGTCGAGCGACGAGGTCGCGTCCTGGTACGACGCCTCGCTGATCGCGAGCATCGCCAGGGCGGCGAGCGCCGCCAGCGGAAAGGCGATCGCATTGCCGCGAAAACGCGAAAGAAAGCTCATCGTCCGGTCATGCCTCTAAACTTGCTGCATCGAGAAATCATGCACCCTGCGGGGGTGCTGCCGCCATGATCCGAATCGCCATCATCGACGACCACGCCATCGTCCGCGCCGGCCTGCGCCAGTTCTTCTCCGAGCAGGTCGACCTCACCGTCGTGGCCGAAGCCTCGAACGGCCGCGAGGCCGTCGACATCGTCCGCAAGGGCCAGGTCGACGTCCTCGTCATGGACCTGTCGATGCCCGACCAGAGCGGCGTCGACGCGCTCGCCGCCATCAAGGCCCGCGCCCCCGACCTGCCGGTGCTGATTCTGTCCGGTTTCCCGGAGGAGCACTACGCGACGACGCTGCTGCGGCAGGGGGCGAGCGGCTACCTCAACAAGGACTGCGACCCGGAGGAGATCGTCAAGGCGATCCGGACCGTCTACCGCGGCCGCAAGTACATCACCGCGGGCGTGGCCGAGCTGCTCGCCGACGGCCTGGGCGGTGGCGGCGACAAGCCCGCTCACGAGCAGCTCTCCGAGCGCGAGTTCCAGGTGTTCCTGCGCCTCGCCAAGGGAGAGACGATCGGCCACATGGCCAACAGCATGTCGTTGAGCGTCAAGACGGTGAGCACGTACCGGACCCGGGTGATGGAGAAGATGAAGCTCGAATCGAACAGCGACCTGACCTACTACGCGCTGAAGAACGGCCTGATCCAGTGAGGCGCGCCCCGCGCGTCCCTATGACAGCGGGTTGTACTCGGAGCTGCCCGTGCTGCCGTCGGCGAGCCGGCAGCAGTACAGGATGAGCGCGTCGATCTCGTTCGACTTGTCGAAGACGCGGTCGGCGCCGAGCTCGAGGCATTTGCGGCGCATGTCGGGTGTGGCGTAGTTGCTGAGGACGACGAGCTTGGCGGCGACGCTGCCCGTTGCCGCGGCCTTCAGCACGCCGAGCCCCGAGCCGCTCTTCAGGAAGATGTCGACCACCACCAGATCGCAGCGGTTGTGCGTGTCGGCCAGCCACGACAGCGCGGTCATCTCGTCCTCGGCCGTGCCGACGACGTCGATCGGCGCCATCTCCTCGAGGGCGGCGACGAGGTTCTCGCGGATGACAGGACTGTCCTCGACGATGAACGCTTTCAGCTGGGTCATCGGGAAAAGCGGCACTTCGGCAGGGCTCGCGAGAGAGCTCGCCGCAACAGCGGAGGGATACAGGGAATGGGCACGCTCAGGCAACACCGAAGCGCCGAGTGTCGGGCAATGCGTTGCGCCGGACATCCCGAGAAGCGCCCATCGTCCCGTAGGAGATTTCCTACGTCGACTCGGCGTGTGCATCGCGGTCGTCGCCGTCCTGTCCGGCCCGCAGGGCGCCCGCGCGGCCGACGCGGCGCCCCTGGTCGTCGGGTCGAAGCGATTCACCGAGTCGTACGTGCTCGGCGAGATCCTCGCGCAGACGCTCGCCCGTGCCGGCAAGCCGGCGGTGCACAAGCCGGGGCTGGGCAACACCGGCATCCTCGAGCAGGCGCTCGCCAGCGGCGCGGTCGACCTCTATCCGGAGTACACGGGGACGATCGTTCGCGAGCTGCTGAAGCGTGACGGCAATCCCTCGCTCGAGGAGCTCAATCGCTGGCTCCTGCCGCGGCACCTGAAGGCAGCCGTCCCGTTCGGATTCAACAACACGTATGCGCTGGCGATGACCAGAGCGAAGGCCGACGCGCTCGGCATCCGGCGCATCTCCGACCTGTTCAAGCCCGCGGGGCGCGCCCTCGCGCTCGGCCTCTCGCACGAGTTCCTGCAGCGTGCCGACGGCTGGCCGGCGCTGCGCAAGGCCTACGGCGAGCGTGCGACGGAGCCCATCGGCCTCGACCACGGCCTGGCCTACGACGCCGTCGCCGCCGGCCGCGTCGACGTGATCGACGTCTATTCGACCGACGCCAAGCTCGGCCGGCTCGGGCTGACGGTGCTCGACGACGACCTTGGCTTCTTTCCCAAGTACGACGCCGTCGTCCTGATGCGCGCCGAGGTCGACGCGAGCGCGATCGCCGGGCTGGCCGGCGCGATCGACGCAGCGACGATGATCGCCATGAACGGCGAGGTCGAGCTCGACGGTCGTAGCTTCGCCGAGACGGCGAGGAAGTTCCTGGCCGGAGGCTTCGCGGCAGCGTCGGCGCGGGCCGCGAGCGCCAGCGCGCGCACCGGCGCGAGCGGCGCGGACCGCGCATCCGACGCGGGCGCGTCGAGCGCTCCGGCCCGGCCGCAGGCCACCCTCGTCGAGCGCGTCTTCGCGCCGGACTTCGCGCGCCTCGCCGGTCAGCACCTCCTGCTGGTGCTCGCTTCGCTCGCGCTGGCCCTCGCGGTCGGCGTCCCGCTCGGCGTCGCCGCGTGGCGATGGCCGCGCAGCGAGCCGCTCGTTCTCGGCGCGGTCGCGCTGCTGCAGACGATTCCTTCCCTCGCCCTGCTCGCGTTCCTGATCGCGATCGTCGGCGCGATCGGCGTCGTTCCGGCGGTGCTCGCGCTCTTTCTCTACGCGCTGCTGCCAATCGTGCGCAACACCCACGCCGGTCTGCAGAGCGTCTCGGGCGGGATGGCGCAGGCGGCGCTCTCGCTCGGCATGACGGCGCGCCAGGCGCTGCGCCATGTCCAGCTGCCGCTCGCCGCGCCGACGCTGATCGCCGGCGTCAAGACTGCGGCGGTGATCAACGTCGGCACGGCGACGATGGCGGCGTTCATCGGTGCCGGCGGCTTCGGCGAACGGATCGTCGCGGGCCTCGCGGTGAACGACAGCCGAGTCATGCTCGCGGGCGCCTTGCCCGCCGCTGCGCTCGCGCTGCTCGTCCAGGGCGCCTTCGATGTCGCCGAGCGCTGGTCGCGCCGCGGCCGACCGCGCTGACGCGGCGCGGCCGGGGCGCTTCTGCACGATCGACCGCGCTGGCGCGGCGCGGCCGAGGCGCTGCTTCACGATCGATCGCGCTGACGCGGCGGGCCGACGCGCTCGTCGCCGCTGCGACAATCGCGCGATGCATGTCGACTGGCTCGTTCCGGCGCTCCTCGCACTTCTCGTCGTCATCACCTTCTGGATCGCGTTGCGCCGGCCGCCGGTCGATTCGAGCGTCGAGCGCCAGGCGCGCGAGCTGCGCGACGAGGTCCAGCGCAGCGCCCAGGGCACTCGCCAGGAGCTCGTCACGACGCTGGGCGACGTCCAGCGCACGTTGCTCGCGCAGCAGAACGACACGGCGCGCACGCAGAACGAGCAGATCGACAGCTTCAGCCGCCAGCTCGCGGCGCTGCAGCAGCACCTGGCCGAGTCGCTCGTCCAGTCGACCGCAGCGCAGGTCGAGCAGGCGCGGCTCGCGCGCGATTCGCTCGACGCGACGCAATCGGCGCAGGGCCTTCGCCAGGCGGCGTCGCTGAAGGAGCTCTCGGAGTCGCTGCGCGACCAGCTTCAGGCGCTCGTGCGCGCCAACGACGAGCGCATGAGCGAAGTCAAGGCGACCGTCGAGACGCGGCTGAACGCGATCCAGGCCGACAACGAGAAGAAGCTCGAGCAGATCCGCGCGACCGTCGACGAGAAGCTGCACGCGACGCTCGAGCAGCGCCTCGGCGAGAGCTTTCGCCAGGTCGCCGAGCGGCTCGAGCAGGTTCATCGCGGCATCGGCGAGATGCAGAAGCTGGCGAGCGACGTCGGCTCGCTCAGCCGCGTGCTCAGCAACGTCAAGACGCGCGGCACGTTCGGCGAAGTGCAGCTCGGCGCCTTGCTCGAGCAGGTCTTCGCGCCGGTCCAGTACGGCAAGAACGTCGAGACGATCCCGGGTAGCAACCAGCGCGTCGACTACGCGGTCAAGTTCCCGGGCCGCGGCAGCGACGAGCCGGTCTGGCTGCCGATCGACTGCAAGTTCCCGCGCGAGGACTACGAGCGGCTGGTCGAGGCGCACGAGCGCGCCGATGCCGCCGGCGTCGAGAGCTCGGCGCGCGCAATCGAGACGCGCCTTCGCATCGAGGCGCGAACCATCCGCGAGAAGTACCTCGCGCCGCCGCACACGACCGACTTCGCGATCCTGTTCGTCCCGACCGAGGGCCTGTATGCGGAGGCGTTGCGCCGGCCCGGCCTGTTCGAATCGCTGCAGCGAGACCATCGCGTCACGCTCGCCGGGCCGACGACCCTGCTCGCTGTCCTGACGAGTTTGAAGGTCGGCTTCAACACGCTCGCGCTCGAGCAGCGGTCGAACGAGGTGCGCGAGATGCTGAGCGCCGTGAAGACCGAGTTCGGCAAGTTCGGCCACGTGCTCGCCAACGTCAAGCGGCAGGCGAACACGGTCGTCAACTCGATCGGCGAGGCCGAGACGCGAACGCGCCAGATGGCGCGCGCGCTCAAGGGCGTCGAGGCCGCGCCGGAGCTGCGCGTGCAGACGCTGCTGCCGGGATCGTGGGTCGACAACGCCGACCCCGACGACGACCCGGATGACTGAGCGGCCGCGGAGCGAATTCACCAGCGCGCTGCTCGCGCTGATCGGCGGCCAGATCGCGTTGCACTCGTGCATGGCCGGCATCCGCATGGCGGCGCCGCTGGCGGCCTTGCGCGAAGGGTACGCCGCCTGGGCGGTCGGCGTCCTGCTCGGCCTGTTCGCGGCGGCGCCGGTCGTGCTGGCGCTCGCCGCCGGCCGCCTCGCCGATCGCCACGGCTACCACGTGCCGATCCGCGTCGCGGTCGCGCTGACCGTCGTCGGCGGCATCTTCGCGGTCATCGCCACCTTGATTCCGACCGGGCAGTTCGCCGCCCTCTGCGTCGCCGCGCTCCTCACGGGCGCCGGCACGAGCTTCGGCCTGATCGCGATCCAGCGCTCGGCCGGTCGCATGGCGCACGACGGGACCGACCTCAAGCGCATCTTCTCGTGGCTCGGGCTCGCACCTGCACTCGCCAACGTCATCGGGCCGGTCGTCGCCGGCACGCTGATCGATGTCGCCGGATTCCAGCTCGCCTTCGCGGCATTGGCCGCGCTGCCGCTCGCCAGCCTGGTCTGGGCGCGCTTCGTGCCGGCCGAGGCGCGCGCCGACGCCGGCGCGGTCGCGCGACGACCGAATTCATGGGACCTCCTCGGCGAGCCGGGCTTCCCGCGCCTGCTGTTCGTCAACTGGCTGCTCGCATCGAGCTGGGACGTGCACACCTTCCTCGTGCCGATCCTCGGCCACCAGCGCGGCTTCAGCGCGTCGGCGATCGGCCTCGTGCTCGGCGTGTTCGCGATCGCCGTGGCCGCCGTGCGGCTGGTGATCCCGCTGCTCGCCCATCGCCTGCGCGAATCGCACGTGCTGGTCGGCGCGATGCTGACGTGCGCGGCGGTGTTCGCCTTCTACCCGCTGGCGCAGACGGCCTGGGTGATGGGGTGCTGCGCCGTCGTCCTCGGCCTGGCGCTCGGCGCGGTCCAGCCGATGGTCATGACGACGCTGCACCAGATCACGCCGGCGGCGCGCCATGGCGAGGCGATCGCCTTGCGCTCGATGGCGATCAACCTCTCGAGCGCGGTCATGCCGCTCGCCTTCGGCCTCGCCGGAGCGACGCTCGGTGCTTCGGCGCTGTTCTGGCTGATGGGGGCGGCCGTCGCGGGCGGCAGCCTGGCGGCGCGCCACATCGAGGCGTCCAGGCCCGCATTGCCCTGAGCGACGCCGCGAAGGCGCCGGGGCGAGGACGCCGGCAGCGGATTCCGCCCGCGGGCGCTAGAAGCGGATTCCACCCGAGGGGCCGGGCGACGTCGGAGCGGCAGATCGCGGGAACGCTGCCGGCGGCGTCGGCGCGGCGTCGCTCCGTCCGACGGCGGCCTCGCGGCGCTCGACGATCGGGGTCGCGGGCCGGTACTGGTAGCTCGCCGGCAGGCGTGAATCGCGCGGATAGCCGGCGGCGTCGAGGTACTGCGCCCAGGAGTCGACGCCGAACCCGCGCAGTACTTGCGGTCCGACGGTGAGCGTCGGCGCTTCGCGGCCACCCGAGATCTTCTCGAGCGCCTCGATGTCCTCGTTGCTGGCGGCTTGCCGCTCGCTGAACGGGATGCCGCGCTGCTTCAGGAACTGGCGCGCCTGCACGCAGGGCTCGCATGCACCGCTCGTCGTGTAGAGCGTCACGGGGTACTTCGAGACCACCTGGCGAAGGTCGAACGGCAGGTCCGGCTCGGCCGCCTGAACGGGAACCTTGGCGCCGAGCGCCGTCACCTTGCCTTCGGGCTGGGCCGGCTCGCGGTCGGTGTAGGTCACCTTGCCGTCGGCGCCGACGACCTTGAACTGGGCCTGGGCGCCGGTCATGGCCAGCAGCAGCGCGCCGAGAACGAACGAAAGCCGCGACGAAGCATGGCACGGGGGAGCGGCGGGAGAAGTCATGGCGGCCTTGCGCTGCGGGGTCGATCCGGTCGCCGAATCTAACCCAGCGAAGGCGGCAGCTCAACGCTGCAAGCGCCGGCGGGCCCCGCTGGGTCACACTGCGTCACACCTTTGTGGTCCCTGCAACCCTTGTTGATCAGGTTGCAGGGCCCCGGTCGGCCGCGGCACGCTCGGCGGCGTCGACGGTGTTCGACAGCAGCATCGCGATCGTCATCGGCCCGACGCCGCCCGGCACCGGCGTGATCGCGCCGGCGACCTGCGCCACGCCTTCGAAGTCGACGTCGCCGCAGAGCTTGCCGGCGGCGTTGCGGTTCATGCCGACATCGATGACGACGGCGCCCGGCTTGACCATGTCGGCGGTAAGCGTGCTGGCGCGGCCGACGGCGGCGACGACGACGTCGGCGCGCCGCGTGTGCTCGCCGAGATCGGGGGTGCGGCTGTGGCACACGGTCACCGTTGCGTCGGCCTGCAGGAGGAGCAGCGCCATCGGCTTGCCGACGGTGTTGCTGCGGCCGATGACGACGGCGTGCTTGCCGCGCAGCGAGATGCCGGTGCTCTCGATCAGCGTCATGCAGCCCCACGGCGTGCACGGCCTGAATCCGGGCAGGCCGGCGAGCAGGCGGCCTGCGCTCTCGACCGAGTAGCCGTCGACGTCCTTGCTGGCGTCGATCGCCTCGATGACGCGCTGCGCGGAGATGTGCGGCGGCAGCGGCATCTGCACGAGGATGCCGTGCACGCTGTCGTCGGCGTTGAGCGCCGCGATGCGGCGCAGCAGGTCGGCCTCGGCGAGATCGGCCGGGTACGTGTCGTGGATCGAGCGGATGCCGGCCTCGGCGCACGCCTTGATCTTGTTGCGCACATAGACATGGCTCGCCGGATCCTCGCCGACGAGGATCACGGCGAGGCCCGGGACGCGGCCGGCCTCGGCGAGCCGGGCGGCGCGGCGGGCGACCTCGGCGCGAACCTCGCGCGCGATCGCCGTGCCGTCGATCAGCCGTGCCGTGGTCAAGCCTTGCTTTGCGCGCCGAGCGCGATCTTGAGCAGGTCGGCGACCGTGTTCGCGTTCAGCTTTTCCATGATGTTGGCGCGGTGCGCCTCGACCGTCTTGATGCTGATGCCGAGGTCGTCGGCGATCTGCTTGTTGAGCCGCCCGGCGACGATGCGCTCGAGCACCTGCGCCTCGCGCGTCGTCAGGCGCGAGAGCAGGGCGTCGCGGCTCGCCGCTTCCTGGTGCTTGGAGAAGTCGACGCGCGCGCGCTCGAGCATCTTCTCGACCAGCGCGACGAGCTCGTCTTCCTTGAACGGCTTCTCGATGAAGTCCTCGGCGCCCTTCTTCATCGTCGTCACCGCCATCGGCACGTCGCCGTGGCCGGTGATGAAGGTCACCGGCAGCGGCGAGCGCCGCTCGAGCAGCTTGTCCTGCAGCTCGAGCCCGCTCATGCCGTCCATGCGGATGTCGGCGATCAGGCAGGCGACCTCGCGAGGATCGAAGCGGGCGAGGAACGACTCGGCCGAGTCGAAGCACTTGACGCGGTAGTCCTTGCCCTCGAGCAGCCACTGGAGCGAATCGCGGACGGCTTCGTCGTCGTCGACGACATAGACGGTGCCGCGCTTGGGGATGAGGCTCATGCAGTGGCGGCCGCAGGGGCCGTGTGAACGGGGGTGGCGACCGGCAGCGTGAACGAGAAGCGACAGCCGATGGGGGTGTCGCCATTGTAGAGGTTGACCGCCTTGATCCTGCCCTGGTGGCTCTCGATGATCGAGCGGCACAGGCTCAGGCCGATGCCGAGGCCGTCGACCTTGGTCGAGAAGAACGCCTCGTACATGCGGCGGATGACCTCGTCCTTCAGCCCCGGGCCCTTGTCGCTCACCGTGAACTCGATGACGTCGCCTTCCTCGGCGGTGTGGCGCGGCACGACGCGCAGCTCGATGCGGCGCCGCGCCGCCGGCAGCTGCGCGTTGTCGATCGCCTCGGCGGCGTTCTTGAGCAGGTTGAGCACGACCTGCTCGATCAGGATCGGGTCGACCATCAGCGGCGGCAGGCGCTGGGCGATGTACGTCTGGATGGCGACGTTGCGGCGCCTAAGCTCGATGCCGGCGAGGTCGACCGCGTCTTCGACGATCGTCTGCGCCGACGCCTTCTGCCGCTGCGGCTCGCTGCGCTTCACGAACGAGCGGATGCGGTGGATGATCTGGCCGGCGCGCTCGGCCTGGCGCGACGTCTTCTGCAGGGCGGCGATCAGGTCGCTCTTGTCGATCGCGTCGTTCTCGACCCGCGTCACCATGCCGTTGCAGTAGTTGGTGATCGCCGTCAGCGGCTGGTTGAGCTCGTGCGCGACCGACGACGCCATCTCGCCCATCGTCACCAGCCGACTCGTCACCTGCGCCTTCTCCGCCTGGCTGGCGGCGACCGCCTCGGCGCTGCGCCGCTCGGTGATGTCGGTGGCGATGAGCATCTGGGCGAGCCGGCCGTCGGTCCACTGCAGGTAGCGGGCGCGGACGTCGAACCACTTGTCCAGCGATTCGACGAACACCTCGCGCGGCGACGTGCCGGCCTCGGTGAGCTCGTTCTGCGGCA
>DATIDZ010000377.1:0-3784 GCA_035456045.1 Caldimonas sp. | reverse complement strand
GCCGTCGCCGGGCCGATCGGCTACGACGTCGCCTCGCTGCTGCGCGATGCGTTCATCTCGTGGGACGAGGAGCAGGAGCTCGACTGGGCGGTGCGCTACTGGCAGGTGGCGAAAGAGGCCGGGCTGCCCGTCGACGCCGATTTCGGCGAGTTCTGGCGCGCGCTCGAGTGGATCGGCCTGCAACGCCATCTGAAGGTGCTCGGCATCTTCTCGCGCCTCAAGCATCGCGACGCCAAGCCGGCATACAGCGCCGACTTGCCGCGCTTCTTCGACTATGCGCACAAGGTCGCGTCGCGCTATGCGCCGCTCAGGCCGCTGGCCCGCTTGCTCGAGCCGCTGATGGGCGCCGAGCGCATTGCCGCGTTCCACTAGGGCCCGTCAACGCCATGACGGCGAAGCGATGATTCGCCTCACCGAGATCCGCCTGCCGCTCGAGCATCCCGAAGACGCGCTGCGTCCCGCCGTCGTCGCCCGCCTCGGCATCGCCGACGCCGCGCTGCGGACGATGACCGTGTTCAAGCGCGGCCACGACGCCAGGAAGCGCGCGGCGATCGTCTTCGTCTACACCGTCGACTGCGAGGTGCAGGGCGACGAGGCGGCCGTGCTCGCGCGCCACGCGGGCGACCCGCACGTGCGGCTCGCGCCCGACACCCGCTATCGACCGCCGGTCGTCGCGCCGGTCGACTTCGCCTTGCAGGGCGGCGCGCATCGGCCGATCGTGATCGGCTTCGGACCGTGCGGCATCTTCTGCGCGCTGCTGCTCGCGCAGGCGGGCCTTCGGCCGCTGGTTCTCGAGCGGGGCAAGGCGGTGCGCGAGCGCACGAAGGACACCTGGGGCCTGTGGCGACGCGGCGTCCTCGATCCGGAATCGAACGTGCAGTTCGGCGAGGGCGGCGCCGGGACGTTCTCCGACGGCAAGCTCTGGAGCCAGATCAGCGACCCCCGCCACCTCACGCGCAAGGTGATCGACGAGTTCGTTCGCGCCGGCGCGCCGGAGGAGATCCGCTACGTCGCCAAGCCGCACATCGGCACCTTCCGCCTGGTCGGCGTCGTCGAGCGGATGCGGCACGAGATCGAGCGCCTCGGCGGCGAGGTTCGCTTCGGCGCGCGCGTCGTCGACCTGCGCATCGAGGACGGCGCGGTGCGCGGCATCGTCGTCATGCGGTCGGCGGCGCGCCGGGAAGAGCTGCCCGACGCCGCGCCGAACGGCGTCGACGTTGGCGAGGAACGGCACGAGGAGATCGACGCCGAGCACGTCGTCCTCGCGCCCGGCCACAGCGCGCGAGACACCTTCGCGATGCTCGACGCCCGCGGCGTCCGCGTCGAGGCCAAGCCGTTCTCGATCGGCTTTCGCATCGAGCACCCGCAGTCGCTCATCGACCGCGCCCGCTTCGGGCCGCAGGCCGGCAACCCGCTCCTCGGCGCGGCGGACTACCGACTGGTCCACCACGCGAAGAACGGCCGCACCGTCTACAGCTTCTGCATGTGCCCGGGCGGCACCGTCGTGGCGGCGACGTCGGAGCCGGAGCGCGTCGTCACCAACGGCATGAGCCAGTACTCGCGCAACGAGCGCAACGCCAACGCCGGCATCGTCGTCGGCATCACGCCGGCGGACTACGCGGTGCCGCAGGCGACGCGCAAGTCGCCTCGCGCGGGAGACGGGACGCCGGGAGGTCGCAGCGACGGCGACGGCCCGGGCGCGCTCGACGGCATCGCGTTCCAGCGCTTCTGGGAATCGCGCGCCTTCGAGCTCGGCGGCGGCGGGTACCGCGCGCCCGGCCAGCGCGTCGGCGACTTCCTCCGCGGCCGACCGTCGACGGCGTTCGGATCGGTTCTCCCGTCGTACCAGCCCGGCGTCTCCTGCGTCGACCTCGGCGCGATCGGCCGCGCCGCGCTGCCCGACTATGCGATCGCCGCGATCCGCGAAGCCTTGCCGGCGTTCGAGCGGCAGATCCCGGGCTTCGCGATGGACGACGCGATGCTGACCGGGGTGGAGACGCGGACCTCGTCGCCGCTGCGCGTCACGCGCGGCAAGGACCGCCAGGGCGTCAACGTACGCGGCCTCTATCCCGCCGGCGAGGGCGCGGGCTACGCCGGCGGGATCATGTCGGCAGCCGTCGACGGCATCGAGACCGCCGAGGCCGTGGCCCTGGCGATGCTCGCCGGCAGGTCGGGCTGAAGAAGCGCCGTCCCGGCATCGGAACGGCGACGCTCGCCGCGCGACCCGCTAGGCGCAGGCCGCCATCACCTGCGCCACGGCGGCCGTCAGTTTCTTGCCATACGGCACGTGCAGGAACTCGTTCGGGCCGTGCGCATTGCTCTTCGGGCCGAGGACGCCGCAGACCATCATCTGCGCCTTCGGAAAGCTCTCCTGCAGCATCGCCATCAGCGGGATCGTTCCGCCCTGGCCGATGAAGCCGCACGGCGCGCCGTACTGCGCCTGCGACGCCGAGTGCAACGCGTTCTCGAGCCACGGCGCGAGGCTCGGCGCATTCCAGCCGGTCGCGCCGGACGCATCGCTCTCGTGACCGGGGCGCGCGTCGGTGCAGAACGTCACCTTGGCGTTGTAGGGCGCGTTGTCCTCGAGCAGCGTCTTGAGCGCGCGCGCGGCGGCGTTCGCGTCGACGAGCGGCGGCGTGCGCAGGCTGAGCTTGAACGCGGTGTACGGGCGCAGCACGTTGCCAGCGTCCTTCAACGCGGGGAAACCGTCGACGCCGGTGACCGACAGCGTCGGCTTCCAGGTTCGGTTGACGAGCGCTTCTACGGGATCGGTCGTCGTCGGCAGCGTCGGCCCGCTGTCGGCGCCGCACGCCCACGGGAAGCGCTTCCAGACCTCGTCGCCGAGGATCGCCGCGGTCGCCTTCGCCTGCGCGATGCGGTCGGCCGGGATCTCGCAGTGCAGGCTTCCCGGCAGGAGGCGCCCGCTCTTCGAGTCCTCGAGCCGGTCGAGCACCTGGCGCAGGATGCGAAAGCTCGACGGCACCAGCCCGCTCGCATCCCCCGAGTGCACGCCCTCGCTCAGGATCTCGACTTTCAGCACGCCGCTGACCATGCCGCGCAGGCTGGTGGTGAGCCAGAGCTGGTCGTAGTTGCCGGCGCCGCTGTCCAGGCAGACGACCAGGCTCACGTTGCCGAGCCGGTCTTTCAGCGCATCCACATACGCCGGCAGGTCGAAGGAGCCGCTCTCTTCGCAGCTTTCGATCAGGCCCACGCAGCGCGGGCGCGGGATGCCCTGCTTGTCGAGCGCGAGGATGGCGGTGAGCGAGGCGTAGACGGCATAGCCGTCGTCCGCGCCGCCGCGGCCGTAGAGCAGGCCGTCTTCGTACTTGGGCGTCCACGGCCCGAGGTCGTTGCGCCAGCCGTTGAACTCGGGCTGCTTGTCGAGGTGGCCGTAGAGGCAGATGGTGTCGGTGCTGCCCGCTTTCGTGGCCGGCACCTCGAAGAAGATCACCGGCGTGCGCCCGGGCAGGCGGATCACCTCGAGCTTGAGTCCCGCGACCTTCTTGTCCTCGACCCAGCTGGCGGCTTCGCGCACGACCTGGTCGATGTGGCCGTTCTTCTGCCAGTCGGCATCGAACATCGGGCTCTTGGCCGGGATGGCGATGTAGCGGGTGAGGGCAGGGACGATCTCTTCGTCCCAGGTGCGGTTCGCGAAGGCCGCGATGGCGGCGGTGTCGTCGGGCTGCAAGGGTGGGGTCGGCAGCTGCGGGTCGCGTGCGTTCATGGGGGCTCCTTCGTGGGGAACGTGCAGTTTAGGCGTCTGCGCGGCTCAGTCCGGTCGGCC
>DATIDZ010000376.1:0-5801 GCA_035456045.1 Caldimonas sp. | reverse complement strand
TGGCGCGTGCCGCAGCAGCCCGCCGGCGTAACGCCGCAGGAAGCGCAGCGCCGCGCCGGCCGTGTCGGCGCCGCGGCCGAATCGCCCGACGCCTGGGCGGCCACGCGGGCGCAGACGGCGCTGGCAACCCAGATCCTCGAGGACGAAGGCGACTACCTCGCGACCGAGAAGGAAGAGATCGGCCGGCAGATCGGCGGCAACGAGCGCGAGCTCTTCGTCTCGTGCGCGCCGGCCCAGGCGCTGCAGCAGCAATTCGAGCACCTGCAGCCGAACTTCATCGCCGTCCACGACATCGCCACCTCGTCGTCGCGCAAACTCCTGACCGGCATCGCCGCCGCGAGCGGGCGCGCCGTGCAGAAGCTCGTCATCAGGCGCCAGGGCTACGGCACGGCGCTGGCGACGCTCGAGTTCGTCGAGCTGCCGACCGCCGACAACCAGTTGCTTCGCCTGTACACGACCGAGGCCGACGCCGATACGCCGTCGCGCCACGCGATCGCCCGCGTCCTGCTCGCCTACAGCCGGCTCGGCGTCGTCATGGTGGGTGAGCTGCCGGGGCACGCGATCGCGTCGTCGCTGAAGCCGCTGCACGACGACATCATCGCCGGCCCCTGGCCGAACCGGAATCTGCTCCTCCTGCCGCTCGCGTCGGCGAGCACGCTCGTGACGCACGGCCTCGACCTCGGCCGCGGCACCGGCGTCGCCGTACGGACCACGCCGCAGGTGGCGCGGCCCGCCGACGCCTGGGCGTTCATCACCGGCACGTGGAGCCGCCTGCGCGAGCAGACGCCGGCCGACGGGCGCGTCGTTCCCGAGCTCGGCGCGTTCAAGGCGGCGGCGTACCAGCCCAAGCGCCCGCCCCTGGCGACCGGCCTGCCCTCCGGCGACACGATGCCGATGGAGGACTCGCGTCCGCCGATCGTGCTGACGATGCGGCCGATGCCGGCGATCGCGACGCCGTCGTATTCGCCGACGATGCCGTCGACGCTGATCGAGCGCTACGTCAAGCAGCTGAGCGAGCTGAACGGCGTCATCAGCTGCTGCGTGTTCGAGATCCAGGGCGGCAACCCGATCGCGCATGCCGGCGCCAATCCCGGCTCGACGCAGCTGGCGGCGCACGGCAGCACGCTCATCGCCGCGATGACGGCGGCGAGCCGCGCCCTCGGCTTCGGCCACGCCCTCCCCGAAGCGGCGATCTCGCTCGGCGCCCATCACCTGCTGCTGCGCGGCGTGCCGCGCAACCCGGGCCTGGCGATGCACGCGGTGCTCGACAAGGCGAGCGCCAACCTGACGCTCGCCCGCCTGCAGGTGCTGCGGATGGACTCCCTGTTCGAGGAAGCCCAGACCGCCTAGCGCAACCGCGCGTCGTCAGTGGACGACGCGATCGAAGCTGAACCGACCGTCCTCGTAGTCCACCGGGATCACGTCGTTCGGGCCGAAGCGACCTTCGAGGATCAGCGACGACAGCGGGTTCTCGATGTCGCGCTGGATCGCCCGCTTCAGCGGCCGGGCACCGAACACCGGGTCGAAGCCCTCCTTGGCGAGCTGGGCGAGCGCGCGGCTGGTCACCTCGAGCTTCATGTCCATCTTGGCGAGCCGGTCCTCGAGCACGCGCAGCTGGATCTTCGCGATCGACTGGATGTTCTTCTGGTCGAGCGCATGGAAGACGACGGCTTCGTCGATCCGGTTGAGGAACTCGGGCCGGAAGTGCTTCTTGACCTCCGTCCAGACCGCGTCGTTGATCGTCGCGTAAGGCTGGCCGGCCATCTGCATGATCTGGTGCGAGCCGAGGTTCGACGTCATCACGATCACCGTGTTCTTGAAATCGACGGTGCGGCCCTGGCCATCGGTCAAGCGGCCGTCGTCGAGCACCTGAAGCAGCACGTTGAAGACGTCGGGGTGCGCCTTCTCCACCTCGTCGAGCAAGAGGACGCTGTAGGGCTTCCTGCGCACGGCCTCGGTCAGGTACCCGCCCTCGTCGTAGCCGACGTAGCCCGGCGGCGCGCCGATCATCCGGGCGACCGAGTGCTTCTCCATGAACTCGCTCATGTCGAGCCGGATCAGGTGCTCCTCGGTGTCGAACAGGAAGGCGGCAAGCGCCTTGCACAGCTCGGTCTTGCCGACGCCGGTCGGGCCGAGGAAGAGGAACGAGCCGGTCGGCCGGTTCGGATCCGAGAGGCCCGAGCGCGAGCGACGGATCGCGTTGGCGACCGCGGCGATCGCCTCGTCCTGGCCGACGACGCGCTCGTGCAGCTTCGCCTCCATCTGCAGCAGCTTGTCGCGCTCGCCCTGCATCAGCTTGGAGACCGGGATGCCGGTCGCGCGCGCGACCACTTCGGCGATCTCCTCGGCGCCGACCATCGTGCGCAGCAGCTGCGGCCTGCCGCCGTCGGTGCTCTTCTTCTTCTCGTTCGCCTGCGCTTCCTTGAGCTTTCTCTCGAGCTCCGGCAGGGTGCCGTACTGCAGCTCGGCGACCTTGTTGAAGTCGCCCTTCCTCTTGAGCTCCTCGATCTGGAAGCGCGTGCGGTCGATCTCCTCGAGCATCTGCGCCGAGCCCTGCGCGGCGGCCTTCTCCGACTTCCAGATCTCCTCGAGGTCGGCGATCTCGCGCTGGATGCGCTTGATCTCTTCCTCGATCAGCTCGCGCCGGCGCTTGCTCGCCTCGTCCTTCTCCTTGACGACGGCGGCGCGCTCGATCTGCAGCTGGATCATGCGGCGGTCGAGCTTGTCGAGCGCCTCGGGCTTGGAGTCGATCTCGATCTTGACCTTCGAGGCCGCCTCGTCGATCAGGTCGATCGCCTTGTCGGGCAGGAATCGATCGGTGATGTAGCGGTGCGAGAGCTCGGCCGCGGCGACGATCGCCGGGTCGGTGATCTCGACGCCGTGGTGCGCCTCGTACTTCTCCTGCAGTCCGCGCAGGATCGCGATCGTCGCCTCGACGCTCGGCTCGCCGACCAGGATCTTCTGGAAGCGGCGCTCGAGGGCGGCGTCCTTCTCGATGTACTTGCGGTACTCGTCGAGCGTGGTCGCGCCGATGCAGTGCAGCTCGCCGCGCGCGAGCGCGGGCTTGAGCATGTTGCCGGCGTCGATCGCGCCTTCGGCCTTGCCCGCGCCGACCATGGTGTGGAGCTCGTCGATGAAGACGATCGTCTGACCTTCGTCCTGGGCGATTTCCTTCAGCACCGACTTGAGCCGCTCCTCGAACTCGCCGCGATACTTCGCGCCGGCGAGCAGCAGCGCCATGTCGAGAACGAGGACCCGCTTGTCCTTGAGCGAATCGGGCACCTCGCCGGCGACGATGCGCTGCGCCAGGCCCTCGACGATCGCCGTCTTGCCGACGCCGGGCTCGCCGATCAGCACCGGATTGTTCTTGGTGCGACGCTGCAGGACCTGGATCGCGCGCCGGATCTCGTCGTCGCGGCCGATCACCGGATCGAGCTTGCCGTTGCGGGCGCGCTCGGTCAGGTCCATCGTGTACTTCTTCAGTGCCTCGCGCTGGCCTTCGGCTTCGGGGCTGTCGACCTTCTGGCCGCCGCGCACCGCATCGATCGCCGCCTCGAGCGACTTGCGGTTGGCGCCGAACTCCTTGAGGAGCGCGCCGATCGACGTCTTCGACTCGGCGGCGGCAAGCACGAACAGCTCGCTCGAGATGAATTGGTCGCCGCGCTTGCTCGCCTCCTTCTCGGCCGCCTGCAGCAGCGCACCGAGCTCGCGTCCTGGCTGGACCTGCTCACCGCCCTGCACCTGCGGCAGGCGCTTCATCGCGTCCTCGAGGCCGGCCTGCAGCTTGGCGACGTTGACGCCGGCGCGGGCCAGCAACGCCTTCGGGCCGTCGGCCTGGGCGAGCATCGCGGCCAGCACGTGGGCGGGCTCGATGTAGGGGTTGTCGCGGGTGACTGCCAGGCTCTGGGCGTCGCCCAGCGCTTCCTGCATCGTCGTCGTGAATTTGTCCGCTCTCATGTCGGGATGTCCTCCGGATGGCGCAGAGGTTGGGCACGGGAGCGAGTTTTCAAGGCGGCGCCGGGCCTCGCTTGATTCAGCGCAAGAGGACCGCCTGGGCGATGCGAAAGCCGATCGCCGCGCAGACCAGGCTGCCGACCACGTGGGCGAGCGTGTGCCCCAGCGCGAGCAGGAACTGGCCGCGCTGCAGCATGATCAGCGACTCGACCGAGAACGACGAGAAGGTCGTGAATCCACCCAGCAGGCCGGTGACGAGGAGCAGGCGCCACAGCTCGTTGGGCGCGTGCTCGAGCCAGAACAGGACGGCGCCGATCAGGAGGCCGCCGACGCAGTTGACGAACAGCGTGCCGAGGGGAAAGCCGGCCCAGCGCGCGTTCAGCCAGAGGCCGGCGCCCCAGCGCAGGAGCGAGCCGACGACCGCGCCCGCCGACACGGCCGCGATGCCGAGCCAGGGCACGCTCAGCGCTCGGCCGGCGCGTCGCCGGACCGGTCAGGGGCGTCGCCGGCGACGATGCCCCAGCGCGCCAGCGCGGCGTCGTCCGCCACCCGCGCATCGACCCAGCGCGAACCGGCCGGGCCGGTCTCCTTCTTCCAGAACGGCGCCTGCGTCTTGAGGTAGTCCATCAGGAATTCGCACGCCTGGAACGCCTGGCCGCGATGGGCCGACGTCACCGCGACGAGGACGATCTGGGCCGACGGCGCGAGCACGCCGACGCGGTGGACGACGCGCGCCGCGCGGATCTCGAAGCGCCGCATCGCCTCGTCGATCATGGCTTCGATCGACGAGTCGGTCATGCCGGGGTAGTGCTCGAGCTCGAGCGACTGCACGGCGGCGCCGTCGTTGCGCTCGCGGACCGTGCCGATGAAGACGGCGACCGCGCCGACGCCGCCGTCGCCTCGTCGCAGCGCGGCGACTTCGGCGGCGACGTCGAAGTCCTCGGGGCCGATCGAGACGCGGGCAGCTGCCATCGATGTCCTTCAGCCGCCCGTCAACGGCGGAAAGAAGCCGACCTCGTCGCCCTCGCCGAGCGCCGTCTTCTCGGCCGAGAGCACGCGGTTCCGGGCGCTGCGCAGGACGCGCTCGCGACCGAGCGCCTCGGCATGGCGCCCGCCCCGCGAGATCAGCGCGTCGCGGAGCGCGGCGATGTCGGCGCCGCCGGCGATCTCGATGTCTTCGCCCGGACCGAGCGCCTCGCGGACCGAGGCGAAGTAGCGCACCGCGACCTTCATGCGAGCAGCTCCGGCAGCGAGAGGTAGCGAACGGTGTCGCCCGGCGCGATCGCCTGCCCCGGCGGGTTGTCGACGAGACCGTCGGCCCAGATCGTCGAGGTCAGCACGGCCGAGCCCTGGTGGCCGAACAGGTCGAGCCCGCCGGCGCCGTTGCGGCGCACGCGCAGGAACTCGCGCCGGCGATCGGGCTTCGGCCAGGCGAAGTCGGCGCGCAGCGGCATCGCGCGCGGCGCCAGATCGATCGCTCCCTGCAGTCGCAGCAGCACGGGCCGGACGGCGAGGAGGAAGGTCACGAACGACGAGACCGGGTTGCCCGGCAGGCCGATGAACCAGGCGGCCGAGCCGTCGGCACGCCGCACCTCGCCGAAGGCGAGCGGCTTGCCCGGCTTCATCGCGATCTGCCAGAGGTCGAGGCGTCCCTCGCGCTCGACGGCGGGCCGGAGGTGGTCTTCCTCGCCCACCGAGACGCCGCCGCAGGTGACGATGAGGTCGTTGTTCTCGGCGGCCCGCTTGAGCGCATCGCGCGTGGCGTCGAGCCGGTCGGGGACGATGCCGAGGTCGTCGTGGACGCCGCCGAGCGATTCGATCAGGGCGCGAAGCGTGAACCGGTTCGA